>NZ_FOJJ01000012.1:300000-427161 GCF_900111775.1 Desulfuromonas acetexigens
AGGTCAAGGTTTTCACCATCGAACCGGAGGATTTTGGTCTCAGCCGTTGCCCGATGAGCGCCCTGCAAGGGGGCAACGCGGTCGGCAATGCCGAAATCGTGCGCAGCGTGCTCCAGGGGGAAACCAGCCCCCGTCGGGATGTGGTGCTGCTTAACGCGGCCTACGCCCTGGTCGCCGCCGGCGCCGCCGAGGATATCCCCGCCGGTCTGGCGCTGGCCCGCGAGGCCATCGACGAAGGGCGGGCGCTGGCCAAGGTCGACGCTTTGGCGGGGATGACGAACGAATAATCGGGCGCCGCAAAAGGCCCCTACGGAAACTATCGATGAACGATACCCCCGACATTTTGAAGAAGATCGTCGCGCACAAGCGCGAGGAGGTCGCCACCGCGAAGGCCAAATTTCCCATGGAGCGCCTGCGGCAGCGACTGGAGCTGGTCGAGGATCAGCCGCGGGGCTTTGTTCGCGCCTTGCGGATCATGCACGAGGCGGGAGGGACGGCGGTCATCGCCGAGGTGAAGAAGGGCTCCCCCTCCAAGGGGGTGATCCGTCCCGATTTCGATCCGATCACTATCGCCGAAACTTACCAGGCGCACGGGGCCACCTGTCTTTCGGTGCTCACCGATGAAAAGTTCTTTCTCGGCCATCTCCAGTATCTCGGCCTGATCCGCGAGCAGGTCTCTTTGCCGCTGCTGCGCAAGGACTTCATCTGCGATCCCTATCAGATTGTCGAGGCCCGCGCCTTCGGCGCCGACGCGGTGCTGCTCATCGCGGCGATGCTTGATCTGTCCCAGCTGCGGGATTTTATCGCCTGCGCTCGGGAACTGCGCCTCGACGTGCTGCTTGAAGTGCACGATGAGGCGGAGCTGGAGCTGGCGCTGCAAACCGACTGCGAGCTGATCGGGATCAATAACCGCAGCCTGCGCACCTTCGTCACCGATCTCGGCGTCACCGAACGCCTGCGGCCGCTGGTTCCGGCGGAGCGGTTGGTTGTCGCCGAGAGCGGCATCAACGGCCGCGCCGATGTCAAACGTCTGCTCAAGGCCGGCGCCGGGGCCTTTCTTGTCGGCGAGGCGCTGATGCGCGAGGCCGATATCGGCGCCAAGTTGGAAGAACTTATTGGATGATTGATACTTTGGGGCGTCCCGCGGGGGCGCCTAGGGCGACGCATGCGTCGCCCCTACCGCGAAAATTCAAGGAGAGAGCGATGCAGAACAAGATCCTGTTGCCGGAAGACCGCATCCCCAAATACTGGTACAATGTCATTCCCGACATGCCGGGCCCGCTGGCGCCGGTCATTCATCCCGGGACGATGCAGCCGGTCAAGCCGGAGGATCTGCTGCCGATCTTCCCCATGCCCCTGATTGAGCAGGAAGTTTCCCAGCAGCGCTGGATCGAGATTCCCGAGCCGGTGCGGGAGATTTTCCGGATCTGGCGTCCCTCCCCCCTCTTTCGTGCGCATCGCTTGGAGAAAGCCCTCGGCACCCCGGCGAAGATCTACTACAAGTACGAAGGTGTTTCCCCGGCCGGTTCGCACAAGCCGAACAGCGCCGTGCCCCAGGCCTATTTCAATAAGATCTCCGGGACCAAGCGCATCGCCACCGAAACCGGCGCCGGGCAGTGGGGGTGTTCCATCGCCCTGGCCTGCCAGATGTTCGGTCTGGAGTGCACTGTCTACATGGTCAAGGTTTCCTTCGCGCAGAAGCCTTACCGCAAGAGTATGATGCAGCTCTGGGGGGCGAACGTCATCCCTTCGCCGTCGGACCAGACCAACGCCGGCCGCGCCATGCTCGCCAAGGATCCGGAGAACGGCGGTTCCCTCGGCCTGGCCATCAGCGAGGCGGTGGAGGATGCCGTTTCCCGCGAGGATACCCGCTACGCCCTGGGAAGCGTCCTCAACCACGTCTGTCTGCATCAGACGATCATCGGCCTTGAGGCCAAGGAGCAGATGGCCATCGCCGGGGATTATCCCGATGTCGTCATCGGCTGTCACGGCGGCGGTTCCAACTTTGCCGGGATCGGCTTCCCCTTTGTCGCCGACAAGGCCAATGGCAAGCAGGTGCGGGTGCTGGCGGTAGAACCGGCGAGCTGCCCGACTCTGACCCGGGGTGTCTATGCCTTCGATTATGGCGACACCGCCAAGATGGCGCCGGTGGCGAAGATGTACACCCTCGGCCATGACTTCATGCCGCCGGGTATCCACGCCGGCGGTCTGCGTTACCACGGCGCTTCCCCCCTGGTTTCCCAGTTGCTCGCCGCCGGGGTGATCGAGGCCAAGGCGGTGCATCAGCTCGCCTGCTTCGACGCGGCGGTCCTCTTCTCGCGCACCGAGGGGATCATCCCCGCCCCCGAGTCGAGTCACGCTATTCGCGGTGCCATCGACGAGGCCTTGCAGGCCAAGGAAGAAGGGAAGGAAAAGACCATACTCTTCAATCTCTCCGGCCACGGCCATGTCGACATGACCGCTTACGACGACTTCTTCGCCGGCAAGCTCACCGACTACGAATATCCGACCGAGGCGATCAAGGAGTCCCTCTCCCAGCTGCCAAAGGTGGATTAGGCAAAGATGTTCGTAGGGGTGATCCTTGTGATCGCCCCTGCCGGGGTGACAGATGATCAGGATCAAGATCTGCGGCCTCACCCATGTCGACGACGCCCTGCAGGCCTGTGCCTGCGGGGCGGACGCGCTGGGGCTGGTTTTCTATGAAAAGAGTCCCCGGTGTGTCACCAGGGAGCAGGCGCGGGCGATCGTCGCCGCGCTGCCCCCCTTCGTGACCACGGTCGGGCTCTTTGTCAACGAGAGTCCGGAAACGATCCGCGAGATCGTCGACTTCTGCGGGCTGGATGTGATTCAGCTGCACGGCGACGAGGGACCGGAGGCGTGCCTTTTCCCCCCTCATCGGGTGCTCAAGGCGCTGCGGGTTCGGGGGGAGGAGAGCCTGGCCGGAGTCGAGCATTTTTCCGTTTCCGCGCTCTTGCTCGATGCCTGGCATCCGGACAGCTATGGCGGCACCGGCCAACTCGGCGACTGGAAACTGGCGGCCCGTCTCGCCGCCGAACGCCCGGTCATTCTCGCCGGCGGACTCAATCCGGAGAATGTCGCCGAGGCGATCCGCCAGGTGCGCCCTTACGGCGTCGACGTCTCCAGCGGTGTCGAAAGCTCCCCGGGGCGCAAGGACCCGGCGCTGGTCGCGGCATTCATTCGGAATGCACGCGCCGCTCTTTAACGAAAGGAAACCATGAAATTCACCGAACTGAATCTGCCCGAAGCGGTCCTCAAAGGGGTCGCCGAGGTCGGCTTCACCGAACTCACGCCGGTGCAGGAAGAAACCATCCCCATCGCCCTCTCCGGCAAGGATGTGGCGGCCCAGGCCCAAACCGGCACTGGCAAGACCGCCGCCTTCCTCGTCTCCCTCTTTACCCGGCTGCTGACCAGTGGCAAACGCACCAGCAACAACCCCCGCGCCCTGATCATGGCGCCGACGCGCGAACTGGTGGTGCAGATTGTCGAGGATGCCAAGGGACTCGGGGCTCACTGCCCGATCAAGGTGCAGGCGATCTTCGGCGGCATGGATTACGACAAGCAGCGCCAGGCCCTGAAGGATGGTGTCGACATCATCGTCGCCACCCCGGGGCGGCTCATCGACTATGCCAAGCAGCGGGTCTTTACCTTCGACCGCATCGAGGCACTGGTTATCGATGAAGCCGACCGCATGTTCGACATGGGCTTCATCAAGGACCTGCGCTATATCCTGCGCAAGCTCCCGGATTTCGAACACCGCCAGACCATGCTCTTTTCCGCCACCCTGTCCCCACGGGTGCGCGAGCTGGCCTACGAGTTCATGGATCTGGCGGAGCGGGTCGAAATCCTGCCCGAACAGGTCACCGCCGAACGGGTCGAGCAGTTGCTCTATCATGCCTCCCGACGGGAAAAATTCCCGCTGCTGATGGGATTGCTCAAGAAGGAGTTGGACGCCGAACGGGTCCTGGTTTTCGTCAATACCAAGCGGGAAGCCGAATATCTCACCGAGCGCCTCAAGGCCAACGATCTGAAAGCGGCGGTGATTTCCGGCGATATTCCGCAGAACAAGCGGATGCGCATCCTCGCCGACTTCAAGGAGGGCAAGTTGACCTTTCTGGTGGCGACCGACGTCGCCTCCCGGGGGATTCATATCGATGCCGTGAGCCACGTCATCAACTACGACCTGCCCCAGGATCCAGAGGATTACGTCCATCGCATCGGCCGCACCGCCCGGGCCGGCGCCCTCGGCAAGGCGATCAGCTTCGCCGACGAGGATCTGGTCTTCCATCTGCCCGATATCGAGGAATATATCGGCCGAAAGATTCCCAGCCGGTTTCCCGAGGAGGATGATTTCTTCTGGGACTACAAACGCGGCGCGCCCCGTAAAAAAGCTCCCCCGGCTCATGCCAAGCCGGCGGCGGCCGCTGCGAAGGCGAAGAAGCCTCGGCGTCGGGGCAAGCCCAGGTCCGATGGCAAGCCCTCTGCCTGAACCGGAAAGGGGTGGCATGGATAAGGCTTTTGTCGAGCGGGTGGCGAGCTGTCGCCGCTGCCCGCGTCTCGTCGACTATCTGAGTGCCCTGCCGCCGAAGGGGGGGCGTGGTCGGGAGGATTACTGGAACCGGCCAGTGCCCGGCTTCGGCGATCCCCAGGCGCGGGTGCTGCTGGTCGGGCTGGCCCCCGGCGCCCACGGCGCCAATCGCACCGGGCGCCCCTTCACCGGCGACGGCGCCGGGGATTTCATGTATCCCCTGCTGCATCAAGCCGGATTCGCCAATCGCCCGGAGGTTTCCGACCTCGGTGACGGGCTGCGCCTGACCGATCTCTACATCAGCAACGCGGTCAAATGCGCGCCGCCGGAGAATAAGCCGCTGCCTGTTGAATTTGACCAGTGTCGCCCCTTCCTGGCGGCGGAGCTGGCCGCTTTGCCCCGACTCAAGGTGGTACTGGCCCTTGGTCAAGGGGCCTTCGTCAGCTGCCTGCGTCTTTTTAAGGAAGCGGGGCTGGTCGCCCGGCTCTCCGATTGCCCCTTTGGCCACGGCGCCGCCTATCCCTTAAGCAACGGTCTGACCCTGGTCGCCAGTTACCATACCAGCCGTTACAATGTTCAGACCAGGCGGATCGATGCGCCCATGTTTCTTGATTTGCTGGCTCAGGTTCGGGAGCTTGCGCTCCGAGAAAACGGTTGAAATGGAGCAAGGCTTCGATTAATGTAGGGAATTCGTTCTGGCACAAGGTGCGACCAGCGCCTGCCTCGCCTTGGGCGAACTCGCGGAAACGGCATTTTACGCCGCCTTTCGAACCGTTCGACGAGCTCACGCCGAAACTCAATCATCACGAGGTAGACATATGTCCTGGTTCAAGCGCTCCAAGGCGCCCATCGCCGAAGTGGAATCGAAAAAAGTCCAGATGCCCGAAGGGGTCTGGACCAAATGCAAGAACTGCAACGAGATCATCTACACCAAGGAAGTTGAGCGCAACCTCAACGTCTGTCCCAAGTGCGACTACCACTTCCGCATCTCCGCCCGGGAGCGGATCAGTCTCGTGATCGACCAGGGCTCCTTCGCCGAGATGGATGCCGCCATGGAGTCCGTGGACTTTCTCGATTTCAAGGATTCCAAGCGCTACAAGGACCGGATTCGCGCCGCCGTCAAAAAGAGCAGCGGCGACGCGGTGATCTGCGGCAAGGGGACGATCGAAGGTCTGCCGGTGGCCATTGCCGTTTTTGACTTTGGTTTCATGGGGGGGAGCATGGGGTCGGTGGTCGGGGAGAAGATCACCCGGGTCATCGAGCTGGGATTGGAAAAACGCTGTCCGGTCCTCATCTTCTCCTCTTCCGGCGGGGCGCGCATGCAGGAAAGTATCCTTTCCCTGATGCAGATGGCCAAGACCAGCGCCGCCCTGGCCAAGCTGAAAAAGGCCGGATTGCCTTTCATTTCGGTTCTGACCGATCCGACCACCGGCGGGGTGACCGCCAGTTTCGCCATGCTCGGCGACATCAACATGGCCGAGCCCAAAGCGTTGATCGGCTTCGCCGGCCCCCGGGTCATTGAACAGACGATCCGCCAGACCCTGCCCGAAGGCTTCCAGCGCTCCGAGTATCTCCTGGAGCACGGCATGGTCGATATGATCGTCCCTCGCCAGGAAATGAAACAGCGCCTCTCCCAGATTCTGCGGATCTTCACCAAGAGCTGATCCGTGGCCTACCGGGAGAGTCTCGATTACCTCTACGGGTTGCAGAAATTCGGCATCAAGCTGGGGTTAGAGAATATCCGCACCCTGCTCGACCGGCTCGGGCATCCCGAGTGCGCCTACGGCGTCATCCATGTCGCCGGCAGCAACGGCAAAGGTTCGGTCTGCGCCTACCTGGACCGGATCCTGCGGGAAGCGGGGTTGCGGGTCGGACTCTACACCTCCCCCCATCTTCATTCCTTCACTGAACGCATCCGGGTAAACGGCGTCCCCATCGAGGAAAAGCAGGTAGCGGACTACACCGAGGAATTGCGCAGGGTTGCCGGGAATCTGCCGAGCACCTTCTTCGAGTTCACCACGGCCATGGCTCTGCTCCATTTTCAGCGGGAACGGGTCGATTTCGCGGTCCTGGAGACGGGCATGGGTGGCCGCCTCGACGCCACCAATGCCGTCGACTCCCCCCAGGTGACGGTCATCACCTCGATCTGCCGCGATCATGCCGGGCATCTCGGTGATGATTTGGCAACCATCGCCGGGGAAAAGGGGGGGATCATCAAGTCCGGCGTCCCCCTGGTTCTGGGACGGCAGGCTCCCGAGGCCGAGCGGGTGCTTCGTGACCTGGCTCGAGAGAAGCAGGCCCCGGTCCGCGATGTCGGCAGCGTGCTCGGGCCCGAGGGGGATGACGACCCTTTGGCTTGGCACGGATGCCACTGGGTGCTGGAGGGTCTACGCCCCGGCCTCCTTGGCGACCATCAACGGGAGAACCTGACCCTGGCTCTGGGGGCGGCGGAGATCCTGGCCGAACAAGGGGTGCCTCTGACGCCGACGGTCGCTCGTGCCGGAATTGCCAAAACGCGCTGGCCCGGCCGCCTGGAGTGGTGGGGTGGGCAGCGGCGGATTTTGCTTGACGGCGCCCACAACGAGGGGGGGGCGGCGGTGCTTGCCGACTATCTGCGTCATCTTTCGCCCCGTACCGTCCGCTGGGTTGTCGGGCTGAAAGGGGACAAGGAGGCCTCGGCGATCCTTTCTCCACTTTTGCCTTGGGTTACGGAGCTCTATTGCACCTCGCCGCCGGTCGAGGAAGCGGTGCCACCGGAGGCTCTAGCTCGGCTGGGCCGGGACGCCGGCCGCCCGGCACGGGTCTTTTCTTGCTGCGCGGAGGCGTTGGCCGCCGCTCTCAAGGAGCAGCGCCCGGGGGAGATCGTTTTGGTCGCCGGTTCCCTCTTTCTGGTTGCGGCCGCCCGGGAATATCTGGCCGGAGACAGTCCGATGGCGGATCCCCTGTTATGATGATAACTGAATCCACCTGTGGGTTTTCCTTGGTAAAGGATCCTTTGCTGTGATGCGAGTCAGGCTGCTGTTTCTGTTGTTCATGATCTTTTGCTGGGTGGCGCCGGTTCAGGCACGCCTCACCTTCGGGGTCGTGCCCAAGGCGACCCATTTTTTCCCTTCCCTGGAAGAGGCCCAGGTCTTGGCCGACTACCTTTCTCGGCGGCTTGGTGAAGAAGTGGAAGTGCGGGAGTTTCAGGAGGTCACGGATCTCCATGAATGGCTGAACCGCTACCGGACCGTGGACATGGCGGCCTTTACCGTCAGTTATGTCCGTCAGCAGCAGGCGGGAGAGTTCGAGGTTTTGGCTACGGTTGTCCCCCTTTCGGCCGCTTCCGGACAGTCCACCGAGCTGGTGGTCGCCCGCCAAGGGGTACGCCGGGGTTTGCGTAATCGCCTGGAATTGGCCTTGACGGCGATGGGTGGCGATCCGGAAGGACGTCAGCTGCTCGCGGCTTCGGGCATCTCCCACTTGGTGGGCGCCAAAGTTTCCCCCCCCGCCACAGTGATCGCGGATTATCCCCCGGCAGAAGCTCCGCCGCTTGCGGAGGAGCCCGCTGTCCCCAGTCGCTCTCTCCCTCCCATTGAAACATCCCTGCCGGCTCCTGCGACTCTCGTTACGCCGGTCACAGCTCCTTTGGTTGCGGCACCTTCGCTGGTGCATGCTCCAGTACCGGAACCGGAGGCACTTCGGGAGTCGGTAGCGGCTGAGTCTTCCGAGGAGGCGCTCGCCGCTCCCACCGGGACCGAGGACCTCTCCCGAGCAGAGGACGTAGTCATTGCTGAGGGCGAGTCCGTTGGAGAGACTGTGATCGACGCGCCGGAAACCCCCGCTCCAGTTGCGACCTCACAAAAGCCCGCCGCCGTTTCCTCGACGGGACCGGGCCTCCAGGATCTGAGCGGTCCGGCCCCGGTCAATCTGGAGGCGGATGAGTTGAGTTATGATCGGGAGGCTTCCCTTTACACGGCGCGTGGGGGGGTGCGTCTGACCAAGGGGGGCGTAACCCTCGACGCGGATCAGATGCTCTTTAACGACCTGACCGGGGATGCCGACGCGACGGGAAATGTCTATCTCACCGATCCGTCGGGAAGCCTGCGGGCGGAACAGGCCGATTACAATATGGAAACGGGAGTAGGCCGGATCCGCAGTGGCAAGGTTTTTATCAAAGAGCACAACTTCCATCTGGCCGGCGAAGAGTTGAAGCGGATCGGCGAGCAGGATTACCAGTTGGAAAGGGGATTTTTCACCACCTGTGACGGTGACATCCCTTCCTGGAAGTTCGGTGCTCGGCATATCGATGTGACCCTCGGCAAATATGCCCGGGCCAGCAATGTTCTTTTCTATCTGCACGACTGGCCGGTTTTCTATCTCCCCTACATCGTCTTCCCCGCCAAAACCGAACGGGAGTCGGGCATGCTCATGCCCCGTTTCGGCTATTCGGACAAGCGTGGCGCCGAACTTTCCCTTGCTTATTATCAGGTGATCGCCCGCAATCAGGATGCGACCATCTCCGTCGATTATCTTTCCGATTTCGGTATTGGCCAAGGCGTGGAATATCGATATATCTTCGGCGCCGACAACGAAGGCACACTGCGCGGCTACTACGTCAACAACATCCGTGACGAGTATCTGCGGGACAAGCTCAAGGATGAACCGGATCTGGCGGACACCCTCGATGAGGATGATCGCTACGCCATGGAATGGACTCATCTCGGCACCCTGCCCGGTGACTGGACGTTGAGTGCTGATGTGGAATATGTCAGCAATCGTGACTACTTCGACGAATTCGGAACCGTCGCGGAGGAATACACCAAGGACCAGTCCGAGTCGGTGGTTTATTTGAGCCGCGACTGGAAAAACAATATAATTGCCGCGGAGTTCGACTATACCCAGGAATTGGAATTCGACGACGATACGACTCTGCAGCGTTTACCGGAAGTTCGCTTCGATGCCCTGCGCCGGCGTCTTGGTCAAAGCCCTTTCTTTTTCGGTTTGGCTTCGGCCTACACCTATTTCTGGCGGGAAGAAGAAGTGGTGACGGGCGATTGGGAAACCAGCAAGATAAAGGGACAGCGACTGAATGTCCGGCCGTACCTTTCCGCTTTCTTCTCACCGTTTCCTTGGCTTGAAGTTGTTCCGGAACTAGGCTACCGCGAGCGTCTCTATGAGACGTCCTCTTCTGGTCCCGGTTCAGAGGATGCCGGCATCTACGACTTCTCGTTGCGGATGGGGACCAGTTTCTCCCGCGTGTTTCATGGTGGACTGGGCAATTATAGGAAAATCCGCCACAGCATTGACCCGGAAGTGGTCTATTCCCATGTTCCTAACGAATCACAGGATCATTTGCCTTATTTTGATTCCCTGGACCGGATTGGGGTCGCGAATCGCGTCACTTACTCCCTGACCAATCGTTTCACTGCTCGGCTGGAGCCTCAGCCCGGGGTAGTGGAGTATCTGGAATTTCTCAATGTCCGGCTTTCGCAAAGCTACGATGTTCGACAATCCCGCCATGATCGTCAGGATGTGAATGACGTCGATCCCCTGGGGGATGTTCGGGCCGAGTTGCTCTGGTCGCCAACCCGCAATACCTTTGTCGACTTGGATGCACGGTATGATTTTCACAGCCGCAGCCTGGATGGCTTTAATGCGCGTACCGGTTTGCGGGATCAGGGAGGAAACAGCCTCTCGGTCGATTATCGCTACTCCCGGGCTGAGACCGAGTATGCCACTCAGGGGTCCGAATATGTCTCAGGGACAGCGTCCCTGGCTTTGCTTGCACCATTTTACCTTGGCTATCAGCATCGCTATGATATCCAGGATCAGGTTAGCCTCGAGAAAGTATTCGATCTGGAATATCGCTCCCAGTGCTGGAGTCTCTTTTTGACCCTGCGTGACAGGATCGATGAACGGCAGTATGTTCTGGTGTTCGCCTTGAGTGGGATCGGCAATGTTTTACGCATGGGCGGAAATTTGGGGAGTACCCAGGTCGACGAGGAATAGTTCTTGGTGCCTGCTCACAGTAAAATGAAAACCCAAAACCGGCGGCAGCCGGTTTTTTTACTGCTGGGGAAATTAATTATTGACGTCAAATGTTTGGGTTTGTTAATTTCTCTCCGGTGTGTTGTCGGTCTCGCTGGCGGCGGCCTGGCCGGGTTGGTTATTATCAGGAGGAAGGAGGAGGATTGGGGTTGTTTTGGAATGCCGTGACTTCATAACCTTAATTGAGCACGAGGGAAAAATGATGAAAAAAATTTGCAGACTGGTTATCATGGGGATGTTGTTGACTTTCGCCATGCCTCACACCGAAGTCTTCGCGGCCCCGAAAGCCGTAGCGGTGCAAAAGGTGATCAACATCAATACGGCGACCCTGGAGCAGCTGGAGTCCCTTCCTGGTGTGGGACCAGTTTCCGCTCAGCGGATTCTTGACCGCCGCAGCGAAATCGGCTCTTTCAAATCGGTGGATCAGTTGGTCGAAGTCAAGGGGATTGGTGAGAAATCTCTGGGGAAGTTCCGCGAGCTGGTGACTGTTAAGTAGCCACAGCTGTTCGGGATGGCAAATATATAATCTCATGTTTTCTCGGGCCGTGCCCTCTGGGGACGGCCCGGTTTTTAGGGTAATTCGATGGCGGAAAACGATTCTGCGGGTAAAAAAAACTGGCTTTCCCTCTGGCCGGCTCTTCTTGTTCTGGTAATCCTTGGTGTGGCCGTTTGGGGCGACAAGGGGATTTTGTGTGCCCTCCGTGCCAATCAGCAAAAAGAAGATCTGTTGCGCCAGGTCCAGGCGCTTGAGGCGGTCAACCAGGAACTGCGCAGGGAGATTGAAAATCTTAAGTCCAATCCCCGCTTTCTTGAAGGCATCGCTCGTAAGGAGTTGGGAATGGTCAAGGAGGATGAACTGATCTATCAGTTTCGTTCCCAGGAAAAGAATTCGTCCGCCGGCGCTTCCGCTGCGAAAGCCGAGGGTGCTTCCCGCCCATAGGGTTTTATCTCCTCTCTTCTGTCTCAATCCCTTCCTTTCTTCTCATCTGTGGTCTCGAATTTCCCCTTTCTTGACAGGGGAGTTCTCCAGGGGCTAGGATGAGCAAGCCCCGTTCCGCTAGCTTTGATGTGAGGAGTCACAGTTCATGACCCAGGACGTTCCTACCCTTTGCCCGCTTTGTGCCTGGCGAGCTCATTGTGCCAAACGTTTTTCTCGCGGAGATGACAGTTCCTTGCATTGTCCGGATTTCAGCGAGGATGTCATGCTGCGCAAGGAACGGGAGCGTGCCCGGACTGAACAGAAGGAAGATCGACAGGACTGAATCCCGCCGGAGTAAGGGTAGTGTGGGGATTTGCGAATGACCGCCACAATTGCGGGGCGGGAACGGATTTTGTTGAAGTGTGCCGGTTTTGGAGGTTTGAATGGTGAAGCAGATGCAGTCCCGCACCCAGAGACGCATGGAGAAAAAACATGCGATTCTTCTGGTTGTCTTGCTGCTGGGTATTTCCCTGGTCAGTTTTTTTCTGGGAATCATGGTGGGCCGGGGCTCTTCCGGGACCGTTGCGGCTCCAACCGAGTCGGTAACGCCTCACTTGCCGGTTCCTCCGCCCCTGGCCGAATCGCTTCCGGCCGTTGAGCCTACTTCCGCGCCGGCAGCCCCGGCGGCGCCTGTCGTCGAGGACGGCGCAGAGAAACCGGCCTTGACTTTTTACGAAGCGTTGCCCAAGGGGGAGCAGCCTCCCCTCGGCAGCGGGATTAATCTGCCTCCTCCGGAAAAACCGAAAAAGCCGCAAGCTTCGGTGGCCAAGACGGAGCCGTCACCCCTGCGGCCCCCTCCGCCGGTTCCCTCTGTTCCTGCCTCGGCAGTTCCGGCCGCGTCCGAAGCCGCCACGGTCGTTGTCGAAACGCCCGTGTCGACCGTGAAGGTCGAAACGACGCCTGCTCCCCTGCCTAAACCAGTGGTTCAGGGGACATTCGTCGTGCAGGCTGCGTCCTTCAAGGCTCTTTCTGACGCCACCGCCTTGCGCGATCGCCTCATCAAGAAAGGGTATGGTGCCTATGTTCAGGAGGCGAACCTCGGGGATAAGGGGGTTTGGCAACGGGTGATGGTCGGTCCTTATGCCGGGAACGAGGCGGTTTCCCAGGTAGTGGAACGGCTGAAAAACGAGGAGCGCCTCTCCGGGATGATCAAAAAGCACTGACCTCCTTCCGGTCTGAAGTAGAGGGCCTTCCTGGCGGCTTGTCGTAAGCCGGACAGCGGCGGACGCATGGGTTCTTTTACGGCTTTTTGGGCAAATTTTTTTGCTTGACTTGTTTCGGTGTTGCGGGTAAATTCCCGACTCCATGACGCGGGGTGGAGCAGTCTGGTAGCTCGTCGGGCTCATAACCCGAAGGTCGAAGGTTCAAATCCTTCCCCCGCAACCAAGTTTTGAGCCTCTTCAACGAGGTTGACCATATCAGTTCAAACGGCGGTGTAGCTCAGTTGGTTAGAGCATGCGGCTCATATCCGCAGTGTCCGGAGTTCGAATCTCTGCACCGCCACCATTTTGCGAACCCCCCTCCAGGATTCTGGTGGGGGGTTTGTCTGTTTGGCGTGGGTAGTTTCTGATGGATAAGCTATTTATCGAAAATGTCACACGGCGGCAGTTGCTGGCGCCGGGCGAGCGGGTGCTTACCGCGGTCTCCGGTGGGGCCGATTCGGTGGCGCTGCTCGTTCTATTGCAGCGGAACGCTCAGTCCCTGGGGATCGAAGTTGCGGCGGCACACCTGGATCATGGCATGCGCCCTGAAAGTGGTGAGGATGCCGAATTCGTCCGGCGCCTTTGTGCCGAGCTGGACATCCCCCTATGCGTCGGCAAGCGGGACGTTCCCAAGCTTTCCCGCCTCGCCAAGGAAGGCCTGGAGGCCTCCGCGCGCCGTGCCCGCCGGGAATTTCTGATGGAGACGGCGGCGACCCGGGGCTGTGTGAAGGTGGCCCTGGGTCACCATCGCGGTGACCAGGCCGAAACTCTGCTGCATCGGTTGCTCCGCGGGTCCGGGAGCTCCGGCCTGAGTGCCATGCAACCTTGGTCCCCTCCCTTCATCCGTCCTTTGCTCCCCTTTGCCCGCGAGCAGTTGCAAGAATTTTTGGCGGAGCACGGATGGCCGTTCATCGAAGATGCCAGTAATCGTGATCCCCGATTTACCCGGAACCGGATCCGTCACCAGCTTCTGCCCCTTCTCGAAAATTTCAATCCGCGGATCGAAGAGCATCTTTGTCGCTTGTCGGAACGCCTTTCCGAGGAAGAGGCTTTTTGGCGGGAACGGGAGGACGAGGCCTTAAAGGTTGTTTCGCTCGACCAATCAGATGGTTTGAGCTTGTCTCGCGGTCTATTGCTTGAGCTGCATCCCGCTCTGCTGCCGCGAGTTCTGCGGCGAGCCCTGGCCCAAGTGCGGGGTGATTTGCAGGGAATTGCCTCCTCTCACCTGCGCGCTGTGCGAGCCCTGGTCGAATCCGAGCGTCCTCAGGGGGGGCTCGATCTCCCTGGAGCCTGGGTCGGAAGAAGGTATGAACGGTTGTGGTTGCGCAGGGAGTGTCCGCAGGGGATGGAGAACGCGCCCCTGGAGATTCCTGGCCCCGGAAAATATGTCCTCGCCGATGGTGGCGAGTTGCAGGTGACGGTGGAAGGCGGCCCTGGAAAAACGACGGCGCTGATCGAGGAGTTTGACGGCTTCACCATCGATTTTCCGCTCCAGTGGCGGTCTTTTTGTTCAGGGGATCGTTTTCATCCTGAAGGGGCGCCCGGGGGGAAGAAGCTCAAATCCTTCTTCATCGATCAAAAGATTGAGAAAGAAAAACGTCGTTCCCTCTGGTTGCTGGCGAAGGATGAGATACTCTGGGTGGTGGGGGTTCGACGCTGTCAGGACTATCGCCCCGAAGCGGCTTGCGGGCGGGTTCTGCGCTTTGTCTATCGCCCTGGCAATGCCCACGAAAACGGGTTGTGAAATCCCTATCCGTATGTTAAGTTTCCGGGAACCCGCGCAATTTTCCGCTGGTAAGAGCTTCGTGCGGGTTTCGTTGGCTACAATTTAAGTGCTTAGGGGGTACTGTGAATCAATTCTATAAAAATCTCGCGCTCTGGCTGGTCATTTCCCTGGTCATGATCCTGCTCTTCAACATGATGACGCAAAAAGGCCAGGAGCAGAAGCCTATCACCTACACGGCTTTTCTGGCGGCGGTAGAGGAGGGGCGGGTGCGGGAAGTCACGGTCCAGGGATCCAATGTCGAAGGGAAGTACCAGGACGACACCCTGTTCAAGACCTTCGCCCCGGATGACCCCGCGCTGATTACTCAACTGCGTGAAAAAGGGGTGGAGATCCAGGCGCGTCCCGCCGAGGACCGCAGTTTCTGGTTCACCCTGATGGTCTCCTGGGGGCCGATTCTGCTGTTGATTGCGGTCTGGGTCTTTTTCATGCGCCAGATGCAGTCGGGCGGGGGCAAGGCGATGAGCTTCGGCAAGAGCAAGGCCAAGCTGCTCACCGATAACCAGGCCCAGGTCACGTTCAAGGATGTGGCCGGGATCGACGAGGCCAAGGACGAACTGGAAGAGATCGTTTCCTTTCTGAAGGAGCCCAAGAAGTTCTCCCGCCTGGGCGGACGGATTCCGAAAGGGGTGCTGCTGTGCGGTTCCCCCGGCACCGGCAAGACCCTGCTCGCCCGCGCCATTGCCGGCGAGGCTGGGGTGCCCTTCTTCTCCATCTCCGGCTCGGACTTCGTCGAGATGTTCGTCGGGGTCGGCGCCAGCCGGGTTCGCGACCTCTTTGTGCAGGGGAAGAAGAATGCCCCTTGTATTATCTTCATCGACGAGATCGACGCTGTCGGTCGCCATCGCGGCGCCGGTCTCGGTGGCGGCCATGACGAGCGGGAACAGACCCTCAATCAGTTGCTGGTGGAGATGGACGGCTTCGAGTCGAACGAAGGGGTTATTCTGATCGCCGCCACCAACCGTCCCGACGTTCTCGATCCGGCTCTTTTGCGCCCCGGTCGTTTCGACCGGCAGGTGGTGGTGCCCCGTCCCGATGTCAAAGGGCGGTTGAAGATCCTCAACGTTCATGCCCGCAAAATTCCCTTGGATGCCGATGTCGAGATGGAAGTTGTGGCTAAGGGGACGCCCGGTTTTTCCGGTGCCGACCTCGCCAACCTAGTTAACGAGGCGGCGCTCTTGGCCGCTCGCGCCGACAAGTCCCAGGTCAATATGGACGACCTGGAGGCGGCCAAGGACAAGGTGATGATGGGGGCCGAGCGGCGGTCCATGGTTATCACCGAGGAAGAAAAAAAGGTTACCGCCTATCACGAGGCCGGACACGCCTTGGTCGCTCTCTTCATCCCCGGCGCAGATCCGGTGCATAAGGTATCGATCATCCCCCGCGGTCGCGCCATGGGGGTCACCATGTATCTGCCGGAGCAGGAAAAATACAACGAAACCCGGGACGGTTTGCATATCCGCATCTGTACCCTGCTCGGCGGCCGGGTCGCCGAAGAGATCATCTTCTCCAGCATCACCAGTGGCGCGAGCAACGACATTGAGCGAGCCACCGCCATCGCCCGCAAGATGGTCTGCGAATGGGGCATGAGTGAGAAGCTCGGGCCCCTGGCTTTCGGCGAGAAGGAGGGGGAGGTATTCCTTGGGCGCGACATGGGGCACATGAAGAATTACAGTGAAGCCACCGCTGTCGAAATCGACGAGGAGATCACGCGCATCGTCAAGGAAAATCATGAGCGCACCCGCCAGATCCTGCAGGAGCAGAAAGCCGCTCTGATTACCGTGGCGGAAGCGCTTCTGGAAAAAGAAAACCTTGACGGCGCGGAAATTCGCGCCCTGGTATTCGGCTCCTCGACCGAGGCTGTTACTCCCGAACCGGTTGCCTGATGCCAGTTCCACCGCGCCTGTTGCGGGTTGAGGATGAGGCCCAAGCCCGTGGCGAACTTTTCCGCATCGGTGTCGACCCGGCGGGCATTGCCCGCATGGCGCCGAAAATGGTGGGGCGACTGATTAAGCTCCGCGACGTTTCCTGTCCCGCCGCGAACATTCTCAAACAAGAGATGCTCTCCCTGGGTGGCGATGCGGCCGTGTCACGGGGGAGCGTCGCCTGTTCGCTTCCCACGACCGATGTCTTGTTGATCGGCTCCCTCAAACAAATCAGGCTGCTGGTCGAACGTCTCGGCCGGCAGCCTTTTGGCCTGCGCGAGCAAGCGGCCCGGATCAGTCTTCTGCTCGAGCGTCTGGAATATCCCCCGACCTTCTTGAGCGGGCGGGGGTTGCGGCTGGAACTGGATCGGCCACGGATCATGGGAATTCTCAACGTCACTCCCGACTCCTTCTCCGATGGTGGCCGCTACCTTTCTCTTTCCGCCGCCCTGGAGCGGGCACACGAGATGGAGCGGGAAGGGCTCGACCTGATCGATGTCGGGGGGGAGAGTACCCGCCCTGGAGCCCCGGAGATTTCCCCACAGGAGGAAATCGATCGGGTCGTTCCGGTCGTCGAGGCCCTTGCCCGGGAGACTTCCTGTCCGATTTCGGTCGATACCAGCAAAAGCGCCGTGGCCCGCGCCGCCCTGGCCGCCGGTGCCCATTTCATTAACGACGTCAGCGGGTTGCATTTCGATCCGGCCATGGCGGCGGTGATCGCCGAAGCCGGTGCCGGACTTTTCCTCATGCATACCCGGGGGCTGGCCGCGACCATGCAGGCCGATACCGAGTACGGCGATCTGGTCGGGGAAATTCTCGAATATCTGCGAGCGGGAATGGCGCGGGCGCAAGCCGCCGGCATTCCCGAAGAGGCTCTGGCGGTTGACCCGGGCATCGGCTTCGGCAAGGACGTTGCCGGCAACCTGGAGATCCTGCGGCGCCTCGGGGAGTTTCGGGCGTTGGGACGTCCCCTCCTGCTGGGAACTTCCCGCAAGAGTTTTATCGGCAAGGTTCTGGGACAACCCGAGCCTTCCCGGCGCCTTTACGGGACCTTGGCGACGGTAGCGCTCGGGGTCCGGGCGGGGGCGATGATCCATCGGGTGCACGAGGTCGCCCCGGCGCGGGAGGCGGCTCTAATGGCCTGGGCGATACAAGGCGGAGGCGCCGTGACGGAAACCCTTTGATCTGACTGGTGGGGCATGGGCGGGTTGTTCGACGATCTGAAAAATTTCCGATGGCTGCTCGATCTCCTCGACATCGGCCTGGTCGCCTTTGTCATCTATCGGATCATGCTGCTCATTAAGGGAACCCGCGCCGTGCAGATGCTCCTCGGTCTGGCGGTGATCCTTGGGGTCTATGTCTCCTCCCAGGTCAGCGGTCTTTACACCCTGCACTGGATTCTCGACAACTTCCTCTCTTCGATCATCCTGGTCATCGTCGTCCTCTTCCAGAACGACATCCGGCGGGCGTTGATCCATGTCGGTCGGAATCCGTTTTTTGCTGATCTCTCCTACAAGGAAGAGACCGAGGTCATGGACGAGCTGGTCAAGGCCTGCGTCAGCATGGCCAGCAAGCGGATCGGCGCCCTCATCGTCATCGAACGGGAAACCGGACTCAAGGATTTTCTCGAAGTCGGTGTCGAAATCGACGCCAAGGTCTCCAGCGATCTGATCACCTCGATCTTTCTGCCCTATTCCCCCATTCACGACGGCGCCCTCGTTCTGCAGCAGGGGCGGATCAAGCGCGCGGGCTGTTTTTTGCCCCTTTCCCAGAATCCCGACATCAGCAAGACGCTGGGAACCCGGCATCGTGCCGCCATCGGCCTGACCGAACTGGTCGATGCCGTGGCCATTGTCGTTTCGGAGGAGACCGGTAAAATTTCCGTGGTGGTCGGCGGCCGGATCACCCGTGACCTTGACTCCACCTCCCTGAAGCGGGTTCTGACTCGGCTTTTCGAACCTCGCGAGGGCAAGCCCAAGAAAAAACGGTAGACCATGTTCAGGCGACTGACGGAAAATCTCTTTCTCAAACTGCTGTCTCTGGCCTTTGCCCTGATCCTGTGGTTTTTTGTCATGGGCGAGCAAAAGCAGGAGCTTTCCTACGCGGTGCCCCTGGCGATCAAGAATCTGCCGGCCAACCTGATGGTGGCCAACGAAATTCCCAGCCAGGTGGATGTCCGCATCAGCGGACCGCGGACGCTTCTGATGAACCTCGATCCCAAGGATATGGGGATCGCCGTCGACCTGCGGGGGCTCCAACCGGGCGTGACCTCCTTCAGGCGCCTGGAAGAGCTCTTTAACCTTCCCGGTGCCCTGAAAATCACCCGTCTTTCCCCCTCCTTCGTGGATGTCCGGCTGGAGCGGATCAAAGACAAGAAGGTGCCGGTCAAGCTGGTCATCAGCGGCGCCCCCGCTCCCGGTTTCGAACTCCGTGAGATTCAGTTGGCGCCGGCCGAGGTGCTGGTGGAAGGGGCGGAGGGGGAACTCAAGAATGTTGCCCAAGCGGAAACCGATCCCGTGGAAATCGAAGGGGTGCGGGACAGTTTCAGTCTGATCGTCCCGATCGATTACCGGGGCCGCTACACTTATCTTAAGGAAGATCGCACCGTCGAGGTGCATGTCACTATCGTCAAATTGCCGGAACCGGAGATCCCCGCCGCCGAAGTGATCGGGGGGGAGCAAACAGGAGAAAAGAAGGAATGAGCAAAAAGCTTTTCGGCACGGACGGCGTGCGCGGGGTGGCCAACATCCATCCCATGACCACCGAGATCGTCATGCAGCTGGGTCGCGCCGCCGCCTATATTTTCAAGGATAAGGATGAAAAACGCCGGCACCGGATCGTCATCGGCAAGGATACCCGGCTTTCCGGCTACATGATCGAGAACGCCCTGGTGGCGGGGATCTGCTCGATGGGGGTGGACGTGCTGCTGGTCGGGCCGCTGCCGACCCCGGGGATCGCCTTCATCACCTCGTCCATGCGCGCCGACGCCGGGGTGGTGATTTCCGCTTCCCATAATCCGTACCAGGACAACGGCATCAAGTTCTTCGACGGCACCGGCTTCAAGCTCCCCGACGAGACCGAACTGAAGATCGAGGATCTGATCTATTCGAAAAAGATCGATTCCCTGCGTCCGGTCGCCTCGGAGGTCGGCAAGGCCTTCCGTATCGATGACGCCAAGGGTCGTTACGTCGTCTTTCTCAAGGCCGCCTTTCCCAAGGATCTTGACCTCAAGGGTTTGCGCATCGTCCTCGACTGCGCCAACGGCGCCGCCTACAAGGTGGCGCCGGCGGTTCTGGAGGAACTCGGCGCCGAAGTCATCCCCCTGGGGATTTCCCCCAACGGGACCAACATCAATGCCGGCTGCGGTTCCCTGCATCCCCAGGTCATCGCCGACGCGGTGGTGGAGAATCGCGCCCATCTCGGCATCGCCCTCGACGGCGATGCCGACCGGGTGATTTTCGTCGACGAGTTCGGTAACGAGGTCGACGGCGACCATATCATGGCCATCTGCGCCACGGACCTGCTGGCCAAGAACCAGCTGGCGAAGAAGACCCTGGTGGCGACGGTGATGAGCAACATGGGGCTCGACATCGCCCTGAAAAAAGCCGGAGGCCAGGTGGTGAAGACCGCCGTCGGTGACCGCTACGTGGTGGAAGAGATGTTGCGGCACGGCTACAACCTCGGCGGCGAGCAGTCGGGGCACATGATCTTCCTCGATCACAACACCACCGGCGACGGCATGATCTCGGCCCTGCAGGTGCTGGCGATCATGCAGCGCAGCGGCAAGCGACTCTCCGAGCTGGCCGAGGTGATGATCTCCCTGCCCCAGGTGTTGCTCAATGTCCGGGTCAAGGAGCGGCGGGATATCGGCCAGATTCCCGAGGTACAAAAGGTCATCGACGCCGTCGAGGAGAAGCTGGCCGGCAAGGGGCGGGTGCTGATCCGCTATTCGGGGACCGAGCCCCTGCTGCGGATCATGCTCGAAGGACAGGACAAGTATCAGATCACCGAAATGGCCCACGAAATCGGCGATGCCATCGAGCGTCACCTGGGCGGCACCAAGGAGGGGAAGTAGCCGTGGCGCGACTGGGAGTCAATGTCGATCATGTCGCTACCGTCCGTCAAGCGCGGGGGACCAACGAACCCGATCCGGTGACGGCGGCGGCGTTGGCCGAGCTCGCCGGCGCCGACAGCATTACCGTTCATCTGCGCGAGGACCGGCGCCACATTCAGGATCGCGACCTCTTTTTGCTGCGGCAGACGCTCAAGACCCGTCTCAATCTGGAAATGGCGGCGACCGACGAAATGCTCGGCATCGCCCTCAAGGTCCGCCCCGACTGTGTCACCCTAGTGCCGGAAAAGCGCGAAGAGCTGACCACCGAGGGGGGGCTGGATGTCCTGCGCCATCGGCAGTTGCTGAAAAAGCAGATCGAGCCGCTGCGGCAGGAGGGGATCATCGTCAGCCTCTTCGTCGATCCGGATCTGGAGCAGATCAAGGAAGCCCACCGCCTGGGCAGCGACGCCGTCGAGATCCACACCGGCGCCTATTGCGAAACCCGCCGCTACGACAAGCGCTATGCCGAACTGCTCAAGATCCAGGAGGCGGTGCGCGCCGGGGGCAAGCTCGGGTTGGGGGTCAATGCCGGCCACGGCCTCAACTACCAGAATGTGCAGGATGTGGTGGCGCTCGGCGGCATCGACGAATTCAATATCGGCCACAGCATTATTTCCCGCGCGGTTCTGGTCGGGCTGGAGCGGGCGGTGCGCGAGATGGTCGCCTTGGTGCGGCCGGGGGAATAGGATGGCGATCGTCGGGGTCGGCACCGATCTGAGCCGCGCTTCCCGCTTTCGCCGTTTTCTCGAAAAGGGCAATCGGGCGCTCATTCAGCGGATATTCACCCCGGCCGAACAGGCCTACTGCCTGCCGAAGCCGGATCCGTCGCCGCATCTGGCCGCCCGTTTCGCGGTCAAGGAGGCCTTTCTCAAGGCCCTCGGTCTGGGTCTGCGGGAAGGGATCACCTGGCAGGACATGGATGTCCTTCGCGACGATCTCGGCAAGCCCTCCCTGGCCGTCAGCGGCCGGGCCGCGGAAATTCTCGCCGAACGGGGGATCGCCGCGATTCATCTTTCCTACAGCCACGAGGGCGATTACGCCAGCGCCACGGTGATTCTGGAGCGACCATGAAATTGTTGACCGCCGCGCGGATGCGTGAACTCGACCGTCAGGCCATCGAAGATCTCGGCATCCCCGGTGTGGTCCTCATGGAAAATGCCGGGCGGGGGGCGGCCGAGCGGTTGGCCCGGTGCTATGCCGAATTCTTTCCCGGACCCGTGCTGATTCTGGCGGGGAAGGGGAACAACGGCGGCGACGGCTATGTCATTGCCCGGCATCTGCTCAACTGGGGATGGCAAGTGCAAACCCTGGTACTCGCCGAACCGTCGGCGATCGTCGGCGATGCTTCCGTCAATCTCGATATTCTGACGCGGATGGGCGGCCAGGTGGCATTCGTGCCCGATGAGCACCGACTGCTGACGGCCCTGGACGAACTCGGCGCGACCCGTCTGGTGGTCGACGCCCTCTTCGGCACCGGGCTCTGTGCCCCGGTGCGCGGCCACTACGGGCGGGCCATCGACTGGATCAACGCCTGCGGGCGTCCAGTGGTGGCCGTGGATATCCCTTCCGGCGTCGATGCCACCCATGGTTCCCTGCTCGGCAAGGCGGTGCGCGCGGACCTGACCCTGACCTTCGCCGCGCCCAAGTTGGGGCAGGCGCTTTATCCCGGGTGGGCACAGGTCGGAACCTTGGAGGTTCTCGATATCGGCATTCCCGCGACCCTGCTGGCGGCCTGCGAAGAGGACTTCCGTCTTGTCACCGCTGCCGAGGTCGGGCCGTTGCTCCCCGCCCGTCCGGCCACCGGGCACAAGGGAACATTCGGCCATCTGCTGGTGGTGGCCGGTTCCCGGGGCAAGACCGGCGCGGCGGCGCTGGCCGCCGAGGGCGGTCTGCGCATGGGCGCCGGGCTGGTGACCCTGGGTTGTCCGCTTTCGGTCCAGCCGGCCATGGCGATCAAGCTCACCGAAGTGATGACCGCTTCCCTGGCCGAGGTCGACGGCGCCCTGGCCCTGGCGGCCGGGGAGGCGCTTCGCGATCTGTGGCGGGACAAGGAGGCGCTTGCCGTCGGTCCCGGGCTCGGCACCTCCGAAGAGACGACGGAGCTGGTGCGCAAGCTGGTCCGTGAGTGTCCCTTGCCCATGGTCATCGATGCCGACGGTCTCAACGCCCTCGGCCCGTATCCCAGCTTCCTGCGGGATATCCCCGATCTGCAGGCGGTCCTTACCCCCCATCCCGGCGAGATGTCCCGCCTGACCGGAACGTCCGTCGCCGACATCGAGGCCGACCGGGTCGGCGCGGCCCGCCGTTTTGCTCTCGATTATCGGGTGACGCTGGTGCTCAAGGGCGCACGCACCATCGTCGCTCTGCCCGACGGCCGAGTACGGATCACTGCCGGCGGCAACCCCGGCATGGCCAGCGGCGGCATGGGGGATGCCTTGACCGGGATCATCGGCGGACTCTTGGCCCAGGGTCTGACGGTCGAGTCCGCCGCCGTCCTCGGGGTCTACCTGCACGCCCTGGCCGGGGACCGCCTCGCGGTGCGCCAGGGAAATTCGGGGCTCTTTGCTTCCGACCTGCTGCGAGAACTGCCCGCCGCCCGTGCCGCCTTGGCCGCCGGGGAAATCGAAGACCGCCTTTGCTGAGGCCGGCCCGGCAGTTTTTGCCGGTACTTATCCAATCAACGAGGAGAACGCATGCTTACCGCGAAAGATATTATGACCACTCAGGTCTACACCGTCACAGCCGAGACCGAAGTGGACGAACTCGCCCGGCTCTTTGCCCAGTACAATGTCAACGCCCTGCCGGTGGTGGATGGCGAAGGGCGCCTGGAAGGGGTGGTGACGGAGACGGATCTGGTCGAGCAGGACAAACCGCTGCATATCCCTACGGTTATTTCCATTTTTGATTGGGTCTTCTATCTGGAAAGCGAAAAGACTTTTCAGGAAGAGGTCAAGAAGATCACCGCCCGCAAGGTCGGTGAGATCTGTTCCCGCGAGGTCACTACCTGCACCCCTGACACTCCGGTCGCCGACATCGCCGGGCTGATGGTCGATCGTTCGGTGCATCTTATCCCGGTGGTCGACGGCGAGAATTTGCTCGGGGTCGTGGCGCGTTTCGACATCATCCGCTCCATGCGCTCCTGATCCGTGCTTTCCTGGACGCTGGAAACGACCTCGCCGGAGCGAACCCGGGAACTGGGGAAGGCCTTGGGGCGCTTACTCGGCCCGTCCTCGGTGGTGCTGCTGCACGGCGAGCTGGGGGCCGGCAAGACCTGTTTCACCCAGGGGCTGGCCCGGGGGCTGGAAGTCGCGGAGGATGAACCGGTGACCAGCCCTTCTTACACACTGATGAATCCCTACGCGGGGCGGTTGCCCCTTTATCATTTCGATCTCTACCGACTGGTTTCGGTGGAGGATCTGGTTGACCTCGGTTTCGACGATTATTTCCATGGCAACGGGGTGACGGTCGTTGAGTGGGCCGATCGTTTCCCGCAGCTGGTGCTGGAAGGGTTGCGGGTGCGTCTGGAGCACACAGCGGATGATTCCCGCCGGATTACCCTGGAGGCCGACGGGGAGCCCTATGGTCAACTGCTCGATTCGTTGCGGCGGGATTGGACGATTGTGGGAGATGCGGAGTGAAGGAATACGATCTGGCGGTGATCGGCGGCGGTCCGGGGGGCTATGTCGCTGCCATCCGTGGCGCCCAGCGCGGCGCCCGAGTCTGTCTGGTGGAATCCGACGCGGTGGGGGGAACCTGCCTCAATCGGGGTTGTATTCCGACCAAGGCCCTCTATAGCAGTGCCCGTCTGTTGCGCTCCATGCGCGACGCGAGCAGCCATGGCATCCGCCTCGCTGAGCCCGTCTTTGATTTCGCTACGGCGGCCGAGCGCAAGGATGGCGTCGTCTCCCAGTTGGTCGACGGGGTCGCGCAGTTGCTCAAGGGCAACGGTGTCGATCTCTACTCGGGTCGGGGCTTTCTCGAAGGCCCGGGGCGGGTCGGAATCCGCGGCCAGGGGGCGGTCGGGCACCTGCGCGCCAAGGCCGTTATTCTGGCCACGGGCGGGCGTCCGCTGGTCCCCGAAGGCTTCGCTCCAGCTGGGAAAAATGTTTTGACCAGCGATGAATTTCTTGCTATTAAGGATCTTCCCAAGAGCCTGCTCATTGTTGGTGGCGGCTACATAGGCTGCGAATTCGCCGGGATTTTTTCCGCTTTCGGTGTCGCCGTCGACATCGTAGAACAGCTTCCCGTTCTGCTCGCGCGCAGCGACCGGCAGGCGGTGCGTGAAGTGGAAAAGTCCTTCAAGGCGGCCGGGGTCAAGCTTCATCTCGACACCGCCGTCACGGATGTCGAATCCCGCTCCGACGGGGTCCATGTCCGGCTTGCCAACGGCGAAACTCTCCAGGTCGAAAAAATCCTCCTTTCCGTCGGGCGTCGTCCCAACAGCGAAGGACTCGGGCTCGAAGAGCTCAGAGTGCGCCTGGAGCGGGGGGCCGTGGTGGTCGATGACGGGATGCGCACGAGCGTCGACGGTCTCTATGCCATCGGCGATCTGACCGGGGGTTGGCAGTTGGCTCATGTGGCCTCCTATCAGGCCGAGATCGCCGTGGAAAACGCTCTGGGCGGAGAGGCCCGAGCCGATTACCGGGTGGTGCCGAGTATCGTTTTTACCGATCCGGAGATCGCCCAGGTCGGGCTGACCGAGGAACAGTGCCGGGAGCAAGGTCTCGCTTATCAGGTGGGCCGCTTCGCTTATCTCGCCTCGGGCATGGCCCTGTGCGCGGGAGAGCCACGCGGGACGGTGAAGATTCTGGCGGAGCAGGACGGCGGGCCGATTCTCGGCGTGACCATCGTCGGCGCCGACGCCTCGTCGCTCATTGCCGAGGCTTCTTTGGCCATGAGCCGCAAGCTTTCGGCTCGGGAACTGGCCGCGGGAATTCGCGCCCATCCCAGTCTGCCGGAGATGATCAAGGAGGCTGCTGAGGATCTTTCCGGGCTGGCGGTTCATCGGCTGGGGCGTGCGGCGTCCCGGCGCAAATCATCCGACGCTTAACCTATACGACCCCTAAAGTCGTTTTTCCAAAAGGAGGAAGAGGGAATTATGGCCCTGGTTGTGCAGAAGTACGGCGGGACTTCCGTAGGTACCATCGACAGAATCCGCAATGTCGCTCGTCGCGTGGCCAAAACCTACGACGAAGGCAACGATGTGGTGGTTATCGTTTCGGCCATGTCCGGCGAAACCAACAAACTCGTGGCCCTCGCCAACGAAATGTGCGAGTTCCCCAGCGAGCGTGAATATGACGTGCTGGTCGCCACCGGCGAGCAGGTGAGCATGTCGCTTCTTTCCATGTGCCTGCAGTCGATGGGTTACAAGGCCAAGAGCTACTGCGGCTTTCAGATCCCCATCGTCACCGACAGCGTCTTCTCCAAGGCGCGCATCGAAAAGATCGACGACAAGAAGATCCGCGAGGATCTCAAGAGCGGCACCATCATCATCGTCGCCGGCTTCCAGGGGATCGACAAGGACGGCAACATCACCACTCTGGGGCGCGGCGGTTCCGATACCTCGGCGGTGGCGGTGGCGGCGGCGATCAAGGCCGACGTCTGCGAGATCTTCACTGACGTCGACGGTATCTATACCACCGATCCGCGTATCGTCCCGGAAGCCTCCAAGATGGAAAAGGTCTCCTACGACGAAATGCTGGAGATGGCGTCCCTCGGTTCCAAAGTGCTGCAGATCCGCAGCGTCGAATTCGCCAAGAAATACGGTGTGGTTGTTCACGTCCGTTCGAGTTTTAACGACAATCCAGGTACTCTGGTCACGAAGGAGGATGCTGATATGGAAGCCGTTCTGGTTTCGGGAATTACCTACAACAAGGATGAAGCCAAGATTTCCGTGCTGCGGGTTCCCGACAAGCCGGGGATTGCCGCGAAGATCTTCTCCCCCCTGTCCCACGCCAACATCACCGTGGACATGATCATTCAGAACGTCTCCCATGAAGGGTTCACCGATCTGACCTTCACCGTGCCCAAGAGCGATTTCAAAAAGGCCCTGAAGATCGTCGAGGAGACTGCCAAAGAGACGGGCGCCGCTTCCGTCACCAGCGACGAAAGCATCGCCAAGGTTTCCATCGTCGGCGTCGGTATGCGTTCCCACTCCGGTGTCGCCAGCAAGATGTTCCAGACCCTGTCCCAGGAGGGCGTCAACATCCAGATGATCTCCACCAGCGAAATCAAGGTTTCCTGTGTCATCGATTCCAAATACACCGAGCTGGCGGTGCGGGTATTGCACGAAGCCTTCGATCTGGCCAAAAAAGACATCAAGGCCGAATAGTCTCGACACGAACGCAATCGAACCGGGAGATCATGTAGGGGCGCAGCATGCTGCGCCCCTACGTCCATGGTCTTGTGAGAAACGGGGATACAAGCATGAATCAGATCAAGCTCTACGATACGACCCTGCGCGATGGTACTCAGGCCGAGGAGGTGTCCTTTCTGGTGGCGGACAAGATCCGCATCGCCCAGCTGCTGGACGATCTGGGCATCCATTACATCGAGGGGGGCTGGCCCGGCTCTAACCCCAAGGACATCGCCTTCTTCAAGGACATCAAGAAGGTCACCTTGAAGCAGGCGAAGATCGCTGCTTTCGGGTCGACCCGTCGGGCCAATACCACGCCGGACAAGGATAATAATATCCGCACCCTGGTCCAGGCCGAACCGGATACCGTGACCATCTTTGGCAAAACCTGGGATTTTCATGTCCACGAGGCCTTGCGCATCAGCCTCGAAGAAAATCTGGAACTGATCTACGATTCTCTGGCCTATCTCAAGCAGCATGTCGGCGAGGTCGTCTATGACGCCGAGCACTTTTTCGATGGCTACAAGGCCAACCCCGAATACGCCCTGAAAACCCTGCAGGCCGCCCAGCAGGCCGGTGCCGACTGCATCGTGCTGTGCGATACGAACGGCGGCACCCTGCCCCATGAGCTGCCGGCGATCATCGAGCAGGTCAAGCAGACGGTCGCCACCCCCCTGGGGATCCATACCCATAACGACGGTGAGTGTGCGGTGGCCAACTCCCTCATCGCCGTGGCCCACGGCATCGTCCATGTGCAGGGGACGATCAACGGCTTTGGCGAGCGCTGCGGCAACGCCAACCTCTGCTCCATCATCCCCGCCCTGCAGCTCAAAATGGGCAAAAACTGCGTTGGTGAAGGCCAGCTCAAATCCCTGCGCCAGCTCTCCCGCACCATTTACGAGTTGGCCAACATGGTGCCGAACAAGCACCAGGCCTACGTCGGCAACTCGGCCTTCGCCCACAAAGGCGGGGTGCATGTCTCCGCCATTCAACGCCATCCCGAAACCTACGAACATATCCGTCCCGAGCTGGTTGGCAACTGCACCCGGGTGCTCGTCTCCGATCTCTCCGGGCGTTCCAACATCCTGGCCAAGGCCGAGGAGTTCAACATCAATCTCGACAGCAAGGATCCCGTGACTCTGGAAATCCTGGAAAACATCAAGGATCTGGAGAACAAGGGTTTCCAGTTCGAAGGGGCCGAGGCCTCCTTCGAACTGCTCATGCGCCGGGCTCTCGGTACTCTGCGCAATTATTTCTCGGTCATCGGCTTCCGGGTCATCGACACCAAGCGCCATGAGGATGAGAAGCCGGTTTCCGAGGCGACCGTGCAGGTCAAAGTCGGCGGCCGCATCGAGCATACCGCCGCCGAGGGGAACGGGCCGGTCAACGCCCTCGACAACGCCCTGCGCAAGGCGCTGGAGAATTTCTATCCACGCCTGAAGGAGATCCGCCTTTACGACTACAAGGTTCGGGTTCTGCCGGCGGGGAAGGGAACGGCCTCCTTTACCCGCGTCCTCATCGAATCGGGGGACAAGGAAAGTCGTTGGGGGACGGTGGGGGTCAGCGATAACATTATCGATGCTTCTTACCACGCCCTGGTCGATGCCCTGCAATACAAGCTGCTCAAGGATCAGGACAACTGAGGGTGAATCCCCCCCGGGGAACCTGCCTGCTGGTGGGGTGCCTCGTCTTTTGCCTCGGCTTTTTTTGCGGCCGGCGGATCTTTTTCGACGAAGACCCGCCGGCCGTTGCGTTTTCCGCCCCACCGACCCTGCCGGTTTGGCTCGGGAACGGGTTCACCCGCCCGGGGCTCCATCAATTCTCTGACGCTTCTTCCTGGGCGAGCGTCATTGAATTGACGGATGGGGAGACGGCTCGGGAATGGCTGTCCCTGAAGCTTCCCAGTCGGCCGCCACAGCCCGGAGAACGTCTTTCCCTGGGCCTCGACGAGGCGGAAAAGCTCGTTCTGGTCAGGGATTGGTTGCCGGCGGAGCAGCGTATGGCGTTGGGGGTCGCTCTGCATCCGGAGCGCATGAGCTTGGACGATTGGCAGGCGTTGCCGGGGATCGGCCCGAGACTGGCGGAACGAATCGAAGCAGACCGTCAAAAAAATGGCGATTTTGGGGATTTTGAAGCTTTGCTACGGGTTCCGGGGGTGGGTAGGAAGTCGCTCGAACGTTGGCGGAAATATTTTGAATGAATGATAAGTTCTCGATAACTAACATAAAATTCTGAAACATAAGGCTCCTTTGTGATGCTCCCAGGGATTCTGGCACGTCTTGTGTAAACGCTTATGAGTGTTGACAAGGGGTTTCCCTGTTGAATTCCATCCAAGGAGAGAGCCATGAAATGTCCTAAGTGCCGAGCCAGGATGTACGCCGAGAAATATTACGATTTCGTCCGTTCCTTCGACGCCTGGAAATGCTGCTCCTGCGGAGAGTTGCTCGACCCCACCATTGTCGCAAACCGCGCCCGCAACAACCAGTATTTCCTCGGCTGATCGATTCACTCGCCCAACCGTGCCTCTTCAAGCGCCGGAAACCCAAGGTTTCCGGCGCTTTTTCTATAGGTGCGCGGGGAGAAAGGAAGGCCGCGGAGGGTTGGGCGGTCAGGTTTCTTGCCATTCCGGCCGGGAATTGCTAGAGTTTGGCTGGATTCACGGGCCGCTGAAACGAATCATCCCGGAGTTTTTCCCAGCCGATTCCCTGTCCCGACCGATACGAGGCATCCCATGCTTTCTCCGATCATCCTCCCCCCCCTTGAAGAATCGATGCAGGAAGCCACCCTGGTGCGTTGGCATGTCCAGGAAGGGTGCCGAGTGGAACCGGGCGTCCCCCTGGCCGACTTCGCCATCGGCGGAAAGACCCTGCTTCTGAGCGCCCGCGAATCGGGCGAGGTGGTGGTGTTGCGGATTGAGGAAGGGTGTACGGTGCCGGTCGGAACGCTGCTGGCGGTTCTCGACCGCGCACCGGCGGCGCATGATGAACCCTCCCCGTCCGTTCCGGGGAAGTCGGTCAAGGTGCGGCGCATCATCGCCCGTAAGATGCAGGAGAGCTGGCGCACTGTCCCGCATTTTTTCGTGACCGTGGCGGTGGATATGACCGACGTCATCGGTCTGCGCAAAAGCCTTGGCGTTACCATCAACGACTTCATTCTCGCCGCCGTGGTCCGCTCCCTCCATGAGCATCCCTGGGTCAACAGCCTCTGGCTCGATGGCGAGGCGGTGGAGCAGAAAACCATCAGCCTGGCGATGGCGGTCGCTACCGAAGGCGGGCTCTATTATCCGGTGCTGTCTGACTGCGGTCGTCTCAGCCTGCGGGAACTCAGCCGTCGGGCTGCCGAGCTGGCCACCAAAGCCCACGAAGGACGGCTGGAGCGACGGGAAATGGCTGGCGGCACCTTTACCGTTTCGAACATGGGGATGCTCGGGGTCGAGTCCTTCAGCGCCATCATTACCCCGCCCCAGGCGGCCGTGCTGGCGGTGGGAACGATTCGCGGCGAAGTGGTGGTGGAGGAGGACGGCGAACCGGGCATCGCCCCGATGCTACGCCTGACCCTTTCCGCCGATCATCGTATTCTCGACGGTGCCGACGCCGCCGAGTTCCTCGGTACCCTGAAAAGTTACCTGGAAGCGCCGATTACCCTGGAGGCAAAGGGCGATTGCGAATTCTGATGAGTGATATTTTTTGCAGAGGGGATGACCATGAATCATAAAAAATTGGCAGCTGAAGCCTTATCCTGGCAATGCGACCCGGCCCAGTTCGAATTCGCTTCGACCGCTGAGCTTCCTCCCCTCGAAGGGACCATTGGCCAGGACCGGGCGGTTACCGCCATTGAGTTCGGTCTCGGCATTCGTGACGGCGGCTTTAATCTCTTTGTCCTCGGAGAGCCGGGTTCCGGGCGCTCCTCCACCATCCGCAAACTGCTCAATCGACGCGCTGCCGATGAGCCGGTGCCGGATGACTGGTGTTATCTCAACGATTTCAAGGAGACTGGCCGAGCCGTCTGCCTGCGTCTGCCCACCGGCCGGGGCAAGGAACTGCAGAAGGAGATGGAGGCGCTGGTGACGCGCCTGGCCGAGGAAATCCCCAAGGTCTTCGAAAGCAAGGAATACGAACAGCAGAAGGGGCAGATTGCCGCCGCCTATCAGGAAAAGCATCGGCAGCTGTTTGAGCGGCTGGAAGCCGAGGCCAACCGCAACCGCTTCGTTTTGCAGCGCTCGGTCAGCGGCTTGGTGCTGGTCCCGACCAAGGGCGGGCAGCCCCTGTCGCAGCAGGAGTACGAGGAACTTTCTGACGAAGAACGGGAGGGGCTCGACCGCAGCGGCAGCGAACTGCAGGAACACCTGGCAGAAGTCATGCGTCAAGTGCGCGACCAGGAAAAGGAGATGCGCGCAGAGACGACGAAAATGGAGAAGGAGCTGTTGCTCTACGCCATCGGTCATCTCTTCGAGGATCTGGAGGCGCGTTACGGTGAGCACGCGCAAGTGCTGGAACATTTCGCCGACTGCAAGAAAGACCTGCTCGACCGCATTGACGAATTTCGCCCCTCCGAAGGGCCGACCCTGGCCATCCCCGGCCTCAAACAGCTCAGCCAGGAACCTTCTTTCGACCGCTACCGGGTCAATCTCTTTATCGACAATAGCGAGCTGACCGGGGCGCCGGTCGTCTACGAGGCCAATCCGACCTATTTCAACGTCTTCGGCCGCCTCGAACACGTTATCCAGATGGGTAACGCCATCACCAACTTCACCATGATCAAGCCGGGGGCGCTGCATCGCGCCAATGGTGGTTACCTGATTCTCGACTGCCGCGAGGTGCTGATCAACGTCTTTACCTACGAGGCCTTAAAGCGCAGCATCCGCAAGCGGGAGATCCGCATCGAGGATATGGCCGAGCAGTTCCGGCTCATCGCTACCGTCTCCCTCAAGCCGCAACCGGTTCCCCTCGACTGCAAGATCATCCTCATCGGCACACCCCAGCTCTATTATCTGCTGTATCAATTCGACCAGGATTTCCGTAAATATTTCAAGGTCAAAGCCGACTTCGACCGGATGATGAAAAATACCTGGGAGAATGTTCAGCAATATGCCCTCTTCGTTGCCTCCAAGTGTCGGGAGGAAAGTCTCCGTCACTTTGCGCCCAGTGGCGTCGCCCGGCTGGTGGAATATTCGGCGCGGCTGATCGAGGATCAGGGGCGGCTCTCCTCCCGTTTTCTCGACATCGCCGACCTGATCCGCGAGGCTTCCCATTACACCGAACGCCACGGTCACGAGCTGGTCGGCGCCGAGCAGGTGGAACTCGCCATCGAGGCGCGCATCTACCGGTCGAATAAGGTTGAAGAGCGGATTCAGGAGTTCATCGAGGACGGCACCCTGCTGGTCGATACCCAGGGGGCGGTCGTTGGTCAGGTGAACGGTCTTTCCGTCTATATGCTTGGCGATTATTCCTTCGGCAAGCCTTCACGGGTGACGGTGCGCACCTTTCTGGGCAAGGGGGGGATGATCAACATCGAGCGGGAGGTGAAACTTTCCGGGCCGAGCCACGACAAGGGGGTGCTGATTCTCAGCGGCTTCTTCGGCGAGCGCTTCGCCCAGGACAAACCGTTGGCGGTGGCCGCCTCCATCTGCTTCGAGCAGTCCTACGGCGGGGTGGACGGCGACAGTGCTTCTTCCACCGAACTCTACGGATTGCTCTCCTCTCTCTCTGGCTTACCGATCCGCCAGGGCATCGCCGTGACCGGCTCCGTTAACCAGCGTGGCCAGATTCAGCCCATCGGCGGGGTCAACGAGAAGATCGAAGGCTTCTACGCGGTCTGCAAGGCTTTTGGGCTCAATGGCGAACAGGGGGTGATGATTCCGGTGCAGAACGTGAAAAACCTCATGCTCAAGCCCGAGGTCATTACCGCCGTGCGCGAGGGGCGTTTTCACATCTGGGCGGTGACCACCATCGACGAGGGGATCGAGATCCTCACCGGCGTCCCCGCCGGCGAATGGCAAGCGGGCGGCTCCTGGCCGGAAGGTTCGGTCAATGCTCTGGTCGACCAGCGCCTGCGGCAGATGGCCGAAGCCCTGCATAAATTCGGCGCCGGCAAGGAAGGGGAAAAGTAGGGGCGATTCACGAATCGCCCGGCTTCACTCAGCACTACCAGAACGGCCATTTCCCCGTTTGCAGCACATAGATCCCCAGGGCGAGATTGGCCACGGCGTGGCTGAGGATGCACTGGGCGATGCTTTTTGTTCGGTAGAGCAGCAGGTTGAAGAAGGCCCCAGCCATCATCCCGGCCAGATAGTGGTTGTGCTCCAGGCCGAAGAGCACCATCGTCGCCAGGAAGGAAAACCAGGTAAAGCGGCCGATGGCGATCTTCATGAAGTCCGGTTCGATAACGTAGCGCAACAGGAAGGACCGCCAGAAAAGTTCCTCCATCACCGGCACCACCAGCACCGCCCCGGCCAGGCGCGCGGCAATCATCGCCGTACGGGGCGCGCCCTCGGGAATCGTCCCGGGATCGAAACCCCGGGGTTCGCCAAGGGTGGCGAAGCCCCAGTCCATGTTGATCCAGAGAATAAAGATTAAAATTCCCGACAGCAGGCTGAGGGCCGTATGCCGCAAGCAGTTCAGATCAGCCAGGCGGATTTCTGTGTAGCGTCGCCACAAAAGAACCAGACAGAGCCCCACCAGCGCCGCTTTCACGGGGTAGAGATAGAGCAGTTCCCCCTCGTTCCAGGGGAGCAACCCCCGCCCCGTTAGGAAGCGCGCTCCCTCCTCCACGCCGATAAAGCCCATGAACAGGGCGAACGGCGCAATCCGAATCCATCCCTCCGAACCCATGTCTCTCCCTCCTTTTCCCCTTTGCTGTTTGCGATTTTTCTTTTATACGTCAGGAGGGCAAGTTTGTCGAAGTCTTCCGTGCCTCATCGAATGAACTGTGACGAATTTCGACACTTGTGTCGGAATGTTTTACATGTCACGGCCCTGTCCGCGCCCTCCGAAGTTTTAACCGTTTGTTATATATATAGAATTTATGTGGCATGAGAATTGAAAAAACAGGTGCTTTTATGAGTGCGATGAGCGCTCGGAGTCGCTATATGATCTCGGAGGGGGTGCGAGGTTTTCCATGTTCGACCGGAAATGCCGAGAAAAGTTAGATCTCCTCGGGCGCATCGCGGAAGCGGTTGGTGCCAGTGACGAACTGTCCACGGTCACTCACCTGATTGTCGAATTGAGTGTCGAGTTCCTGGCGGCACGCCGGGGCTCGCTGATGCTCTTGGACGCCCATCAGGAGCTTTTTATCATCGCTTCCGTGGGGATGGACCGAGAAGCCGCCCGAGCCTGGCGCGGTCGTCTCGCCCGGGGAGTGGCGGGAACGGTTGTCGCCCAAAGCACGCCGCTTTTTTGCGCCGACGTTTTGGCCGACGGGCGTTTCCCTGAAGGGTGCCGTGAGCCTGTTCCCGCCCGTTCCTTTGTTTCCTCGCCGATCATCGGCAAGGACCGGGTGCTGGGTGTGCTCAACTTTTATGACCGCCTCGCCGCTCCTTTTGATGCCGACGATCTCGATCTGGTGGGGGCTGTCGCCGCCCTGGCCGCCCTGGCCCTGGAAAAGTTGTTGCTGGCCCGAAACTATCAGGAACGAGCCGCCGATATCGAAGAGGCCAACCGCCGCCTGATTGCCCAAGATCTGGCCAAGACCGAGTTTTTGACCCGCCTATCCCATGAAATACGCACGCCCTTGAACGCGATCCAGGGGGCCATGCATCTGTTACGCGACGAACGCATCAGCGATGCGTCCGGCCGCGAGGAATTTCTCGATATTGTCGCTACGGAGACGGAGCGGTTGCTGGATATGGTGAACCGGCAGCTCGACTTTCTGCGGATTGAAGATGAAAGCCGCATGCTGCGCAAGACCTTCCTCGCACTGGAAACCATTCTGCGCGAGGTGTTGCGGGCGGCTCCGGGGCAGAAATCCGCTCGTTACCGGCAGTTGGAGGTCGAGCTCGACCTTCCCCCCAGTCTGGAAGAAGTGATCGGCGACAAGATTCTCGTAGGGCAGATGTTCGTGCACTTGCTCGACGGACTCGCCGCCTATCTGACTAAATCGACGAGGCTGCGCATTACCATCCGCGAAAAAGAGGCGGTCGGGGTCATCCTGCAGGCCTTTGAAGAAGTTCCCGAGACGGTGCAGGACGGGTTGCTGGCGGTCAAAAATATCTATCGCTCAGACCGTCCCGAGGAATCGGTCAAGTTTTACCTGGCGATGAAGGTGGCGGAAAACCACGGCTGGCGGCTCGGCATTGGCAACAGCGATGAAGGTTTTCGGGTCAGCCTGCACATCCCCCGGGCCCAGGCCATGCGGCGCGATACGGCCCTGGCCATGGTCATGGATCGGGCCCTCGGCTTTGTTTCGGAAGTGCTCGGGGTTGACACCTGCTCCCTCATGCTCAGCGATGAGCTGACCGGCGAACTGACCATCCGCAGCGCCCTAGGTCTCGACGACTGGATCGTGCAACAGACCCGCATCCGCCCCGGTGACCGCATCGCCGGCTGGGTCGCCCAGGAAGGGCAACCGGTGCTGATCGAAAATATCGAAACCGACGTCCGCTTCGCCCGCAAGAACCTGAAGGGGCAATATCGCTCAAATTCCCTCCTCTCTCTGCCCTTGCTGCATCAGGGGCAAGCGGTCGGCGTGCTCAACCTGAACAACAAGAAGAACGGTGAACCCTTTACCGAGCGGGATCTCGCCCTGGCCGCGCCGATCTGCGAGCGGCTCTCCCTGCTGCTCGAAAAGACCTCCCACAGTTGCGAACACGAAGGGGAGTTGCGGGATCTGGTCGCCGGCCTCGACGCTTTGCTTACCGCCGAGCAGCGCTACCGGAAAAAGAGTTCCCGTTATGCCGAGCTCTTGGTAAAGGTGCTGGAAGAACTCGGCGCCGGCTCCCGCGAAAAGGCATTGGCCCCCTATGTCGCTTTGGTTTATGATCTGGGGTTGATCGCCCACGATGAGCACCTGGCGACGCGCAAACGTCCCCTGACCCCGGTCGAGTCTCTGGTCATTCGCAATCATCCCCAGGCCACCCTGGATATGCTCGAATCGATCGAGTCTTCCCAACTGGTCGCCAAGGCAGTCCTTCATCATCACGAACGCTTTGACGGTCAGGGTTATCCCGACGGTCTCAAGGGGGACGAGATCCCACTCATGGCCCGGGCCCTGGCGATCGTCGACGCCTACTGCGCCATGACCGAGGATCGACCCTATCGCGCCGCCCGCGGCTCCGACGAGGCTTTACGGGAACTGGAGGCGGGGGCGGGCACATTGTACGATCCCCTTGTCGTCGAAGCCTTGCAGGCGGCCCTGGCTGGATGAAAGACGTTATGTTTCTTTTTTGCGACAGAGTAAGTTCCTGATTTTAAATGGAAACAAGAAGACATTTAGGATGGTTGTTGGGTTTTGGCGACAGATGAGCCGGTTTTTGCGGTTCGATGTGGCGAGGGGGTGTTGCATTTTATTGTAATAGTTGGATTAATTCGATTGGATCGGGATTTGCAATAGGGCCATGTTGCGCCGTTTTTCGGCTTTTTTGATGTTGTGAATCACGTTATGGAGGGGGGTCCTGAACACCAACCTTTTATCGAAGGAAGCCCCTTGAGCCTCTTTGATTTTCAAAAAATCGAACACCAAGACCCGTTGTTTCACGAAGTACTTGCCCTGCGCTACAAAGTCTACTGCGAAGAGCGCGGATTTGAAAACCCCGAGGATCACCCCGACGGACTGGAGCGGGACGAATACGATTCCCACGCCGTCCATTTCGCCGCCCTGCTGAAAAGCACTCGTAAGGTGGTGGGAACGGTCCGTCTCATTCTCCATTCCGAGAGCAGTTTCCCCATTGAAAGAGCCTTCACTTTCAACAAGGATCTTTCCCATCTGCACCCGCGCCAGTTGGGAGAAGTCTCCCGCCTGGCGCTTTCCAAGAGTTATTGTCAGGAATTGCAGCAGGCGCGCCTGCGTTCCGATTCGGAGGCGGGCGCGGTGGTGAACGGACTTTTGCGCTGTCTGGCCGAGGAAAGCCTGGAGCGGGGGATATCCCATCTCTACGCGGTCATGGCGCGGGGGTTGCCGATTCTTATGGCTCGGCGTAAGGTGCTTTTTTCCCAGATCGGTCCGGAGCGGGAATATCACGGTCTGCGCGCCCCTTACCTGGGGGCGGTGCGTGATATCGTCAACCGCAATCCGGTGATCTTTCATACATGTCAGGCTGAAACGCCCCTGGAGGCTGTGGCCTGATTCATGACGAGGCCTGGCGCATGGCCTTGAGCACGAAGTGTCGGACGATGCGTTGCAGGGGGTTCTTTCCGCCCCCCCAGACGTATCCCCGGTGCATCTTTCCCAGCAGCATGTCGATCTGCAGGTAATGGGGAACCGGCCTGACGGTCCCCTTGCCCGTCAGGATTTTCACCACCTCGGTCGCTACCAGTGCGGCCGCCAGGGTGCAGGCCGGCGCCACCGCCGGCCCCTTGCGCTCCTTCACATTCACCTTCCGCCTGTCCAGATAGCGCAGATGATAGGGGCGGGGGGCCAGCCCTGCAGCGAAAGCCGCCAGCTTTTCCAGTTCATCCATACCGTCGCCGATACCGAAGTAATCGTCGAAGCTCATCCCCTGCGGCGAGAAGACCTGCAGGGTCGCGCCGAAGCCTAAGGGGGCGGCGGTGATGGCGTAAATCCCCTTGCTCCGTGCCCGGTTGAAGACCAGACGGCGGATTTCGATCTCGAAAAATTCAATACCGTCGACTAAAATCTCGACCCCCTCCAGAAAATCGTCGATGTTCTCCGCTGAGACCCCTTGGGGGAAGAGGGTGATCTCTGCCTGGGGATTGATGTCGCGGATCATCTCGGCGAGCACTTCCGCTTTGTGGCGACCGCAGGTGCTGTGAAAGGCGCCGAATTGGCGGCTGATATTGACCGGCTCGAAAACGTCGAGATCGGCAATGTTAAATTTTCCGACGCCGAGTCGGGCCAGGGTCAGTAGATGGATGCCACCGACGCCGCCAGCGCCGGCTACCGCTACCTTGGCGTTGAGCAGACGGGCCTGCTCCCCTTCTGTCAGCAGGCCGATGTTGCGGGAAAATTCGTTGTCAATCAGCGAGCCGATATCGATCATGGATCACTCCTTGGAAGAAAACCATCGATAGTCAGTTTTCGGCGGATGACGGGGAGCAGGGCGCGGGCCTGCTCGCGGTCTTCAATCCCCGCGATTAGAACCTTGTACGTTCCATCGATGCGGGTAATGTCCACCTGATGTTTCGGAAAGGCGGCACCGGCTCGGTTTCGCAGGGCTTGGGCGTTGGCGGGATCAGTGAAGGCGCCGAGCTGGATGCTGTGACCGGGCGTCCTCTCGTGCGCCATGGCGACGGGAGAGGCGGGCAGGGAGAGGGGCGCTTGCGCCCGAGGGGGAATTTCCGGTTCAGGTATCGCCGGAATCGGCGGCGGTAGGGACATTGTTGTTGGCGCCGGCGGTTGAGGTTGTTCCTCCAGGGGGAGAATCTCCCGTTCTTCTAGCCATGCGTCCAGCGGCGAGCCCAGTGCCGCACGCAGGTAGGCGAGGTCGACGCCCAGCTCATTGATTTCCCGGCGGTATTCGTAGTAGGCGTCGAGCAGCTCCGCTTCCCGGGCGAGAACGTCGGCCAGGGTGCTCTGCCCTTCGTTGAACTCCGCCCGCACCCTTTTCAAAGAGGTCCGATTCAGGCGGGTTTTCAGTTCCCAGGCATCAACGAGCAAGGCTTTTTCCCGCACCTTTCCCCAGAGTTCGTCGACTTCGTCGGAAATCCCTCGTGTATGGGCCGCACGTTGATGGGTCAGACGCAGGCGCTCGGCCTGGGCCCGGCGGATCTCGGCGAGGTTTTTCCCCCATTCGAAAATCGTCCATTCGAGAACGGCGCCGGTACTCCAGACCTCGTCCCGGTCCAGGTTGTTGTCATCCTGACGGGTGTATTGACCGAACAGGGAGATTTCGGGGTAGAGCCGGGCGCGAGCCTTGCGCACTTCCGAATCGGCCGCCAGCACCTGTTGTTCCAGGGCCAGAGAGTCGGAGCGAGAAGTGGACGCGGTGAGCGCTGTGCCGTCGTCGGTGACCTTCGGGCGCTGGTAATGGCGGGGCTCTCGAAGAGACAGCGTTGTACTTTTATCGAGATAAAGGGCGTTTTTAAGCCGGTCGACAGCAACCTTCTCGCGAATCCGGGCACGCTGGGCTTCGGCTTCGGCAAAAGCCAGCTCGCTCTGTCTGCGCAGCAGATCTTCTTCCTGGGCATACCCTTCGTTCCGTCGTTCCCGCAGCATCCTTAATTGCTCCCGCTGACTTTCCAGGGCTTTGTCCAGGCTCTCCCGTTGTAATTGTGCGTTCAGCGTTCGCAGGAAGAATTCCTCGGCGTCCCGTCGCACCAGCTCTGTGCGGCGCTTCGTTTCGTAGCGCGACTGCGCCGCCAGTCGCTGACTGCGCTCCAACTCCTGATGCAAGGCGCCACCCCGGTAAAGGGGCTGTTCCAGCACCAGGCTGGCCGAACGAAAGCGCCGGTCGCCGTAGAGATTCACATCCTGAGTGGGGAAGCCGGGACCGAAGGAGTCCGCATCGATGATCACCCGGGGTGGTCGGTCGAGCAGGGTGTAGGAAGCGTTCATGCGCAGTTCGGGTAAAAAATTCTTGCGCGCCGCGGAAACCTCCTCGCCGCGAGCCTCTTCCCGGGCCTGGGCGGCTTTGATCTCCCGGTCATTCTCCACCGACAGGCGCAGGCAGTCCTCCAGGCCCAGTTCCATGGCCGAAACCGGAAGGGCCGTAAACAAGAGGATGAGAAGCGCACGGGCAGTCATTCGTTGCATGGTTTTTATTCCAGGAACCGGACATTGACGGTCATGCCGTGGACCAATCCCGCATAGTCATCAAGGGCGATATAGACCTTCTGGGTGTTGATGTCGAAAGAGGCCATGGGATCGAAGGTGCGCTGGGATTTCCGTGAAACCGTGGGGAAGATGCGGTAGACCTTGCCGCCGTAGGTTTTTCCCGGCAGGTTGTCGACGGTCACGGCAACCTGTTGGTCGAGGACGACCCGGCCGACATCCGATTCTTCCACCTCGGCGTGAATGCGCAACTGATCGGGGTCGATCAGGGAGAGCAGGGGCGCGGCGATGTCCACTGTCTCGCCCGGTTCGACAAAGCGTTCGATGACCAGAGCGTCGAAGGGCGCGGCAATCGAGTAATCAGCGAGCAGGGCCCGTTGGTATTTGAGTTCGGCGTGGATTTCCGCGACCCCGGCCTTTGCCTGATCCACCGTTTCCTGCCGGGACCCTCGCCGCAACTTGTCCTGCTGCGCTTTCAGTTCGTCAAGCTGAGCCCGGGCTACGCGTCGGGCCTCCTCCGCTTTTTCCCATTCGACCCGGGTCGTCGCGCCCTTTTCCAGCAGGCGCTTTTGACGTTCGGACTCGATGCCTGCCTGCTCGAAGACCGCCGTGGCACGTTGCACGGCGCTGTCCCCGGCCGCCACGTCCTCCTTCCGAAAACCTGAGGACTGTTCTCGAAAGCCCGCCTGGGCGGCAAGAAGCCGTGCTTCGCTCAGTTCGACCTGAGCGGCGACCTTGCGGTCGTTCATGCGCACGAGCACCGCGCCGGCGCCGGCGCGATCCCCCTCTTCGACGGTAATCTCCATGATCTCCCCGGCGACCCGGCTGCTCAGCACGACTTCCTGCACACTCTCCACCAGTCCCTTGGCGGCGAAGCCGGCCGGGGGCGGTGACGGAATCTGCTGGGGGGCAGTACTCGGCGCGGTGGGACGTTTACTGAAGAGTCCGGGGCCGAAGAGCGCCAGGATCACGGCCGCCAGGGCGAGAAACAGAATCAGGAGCAGGCCGGAACGGCTGTTTTTCATGATGATCTCTGCCTTTCATCGACAATGCGGCCGTCTTCCATGGTCAAAATGCGATCGAAGATATCTTCGATGCGGTTGTCGTGAGTCGCCACCACTACGCACTTCTTCTGCTCCACGGCCAGGGCACGCAGAATCTCCATGACCTTCTTGCCGTTGACGTGGTCGAGGTTGGCGGTCGGCTCGTCGGCCAGGATCAAGGGGGATTCCACCGCCAGCGCCCGGGCGACGGCCACCCGCTGCTTCTGCCCACCACTCAGGTCTCGGGGCAGGAAGTCCGCGCGTTCATTCAAGCCGACCTCGGCGATCATCCCCCGCGCCAGGTCCTCCGCCGCTCTTCCGGTCAGCCCCTTGATCTTGAGTACCAGCATGATGTTCTCGTAGACCGTCAGCGCCGGGAAGAGGTTGAATCCCTGAAAAATGTACGAAATATACCGTTTGCGCAAGGGTGGCAGATCTTTTTCCCGCAGCCCGAAGATTTCGTGGCCGAAGAGCTTGAATGAACCCGCCGTTGGTTTCAGGATGCAGCCAAGCATCGACAGAAGCGTCGTCTTGCCGCTCCCCGACGGACCGAACAGGCCGACCACTTCCCCGGCCTTGAGCTGGAGATCCACATCCACCACAGCCCGGACCACGGTCTTGCCTTCCTGGTAGGTTTTGCCCAGACCCTGCGTGACGACGGGATGCTCCACGTTTTATCCCCGGAAAAGAATGGCTGGATCGATGTGCTTGATCTTGCGGATCGACACCGCCGCCGCCGACAGGCACATGACCAGAGTTAGGGCCAGCACCCCCAGATTCAGGGCAGTATTGACCACCATCACCGTCCCTACCGTCTCGTAAAATTTGACCGAGGCGAGAGTCAGGAACAGGCTGATCAGGTAGCCGGCCAGGGCGTTGATCAGCGCTTGACTGAAAATGATCTTGTAGATCTCGTAGTTTTCCGCGCCCAACGCCTTCAGCGTACCGAATTCCTTGATGTGTTCCATCGTTGAATTATAGATGGTCTGGCCGACAATCAACATCCCCACCAGAAAACTGATGATGATCGTGAGCAAAAAGGAGAAGCCGACGCCGGTCTCAATGGTCCAGTAGAGGCGGGTTTTGCGGCTGAAATCCTGCGAGCTGTAGACGTCGACCCCGGAAAGATTTTCTTTCAGGGAGGCGACGACCTGCTCGACGGTGAAGCCCGGCGCGACCCGGGCGACCACGAAGACCGTGTTGTCCGGGCCGATGTAGGCGACCAGGCTTTGCGCCAGTTTGTAGGAGGTGAAGACGAAGGGGGCGGTGGTGAAGGACTTGACCCCTTGCGAGATGCCGACGATCTGCAGGCGCCGATAGAGGATGTCGCGGTAGTCGCCTACCTGAATGTCCCCCAAGCGCTTGTTGGCCGATTCGTCGACGATGATGAAATTGCCGTTTTTGACCGCTTGGATATCCCCCTCGCGCATGCGCCAAGGGCCGCCGATGCCGCTGTCGGGGTTGAAGCCGATGATCTCCACCTGCTCGGTTCCCCCCTGTTCCTGGCGGATAAGTCCCCAGGCGACGATCAGTTTTTCGGCGGTCGAGACGCCCGGAGTGGAGCGTACCTGGTCGTGGATATATTCGGGAAAAGGCTGGGAAAAGTCGAAGTTTTTGCTGTTTTTCGAGGTGATCCAGATGTCCCCTTCGGTATGGTCGATAATCACCGACGAGGTTTCCATCAGCCCCAAGTAGATGCCGATCTGGGCGAAGATCAACCCGACGGCGAAGACGATGCCGATCAGGGTGATCAGAGACCGCAGCTTATCGTAAAGAAGAATCCTCAGGGCGACATAGAGCATATTCATTTGGTCTGCAGTGCGGGAATGTTTAATGATGGCTTCGGTTTGAATGAGTGTTTATTTAATGTAGCCGGAAGATTGAGGAAAGTCAGCAATAAAGTGAAGGTTTTCGGGGCCGGGGCGATGAGGGCCGAGGTCGGGGGATTTGAATTGGTGCGATTATCCTTTAGACTCTGAAAAACCTGCTCTCACCAACATGAAAGGATACGCCATCATGGATGAACGCATCTCCCAACTGCTTAAGCTCGCTGTCGCCGCCCCTTCCGGGGATAACTGCCAGCCGTGGCGGTTCTCCCTGGGAGACGGGCGGTTGCAGCTCTTCAACCGTCCCGACCAGGATACCTCCCTCTACAATCACGCTCAACGCGCTTCACTGCTGGCCCACGGGGCGCTCCTGGAAAATCTGGCGATCGCCGCGCCCGGCCTCGGTTTGCAGGTCGAAATCCGGTTCTTTCCCGACCCCGCCGCGCCGGAGCATGTTGCCGAGGTGCTTTTCGCCGAAGGAGAGACGGTCAAGGATCCCCTAAGCTACTGGATCGAGCGGCGCTGCACCAACCGCAAAAAGTACGTGCCCATTCCCCTCACCGAATTTCAGCGCCAGGAGCTGGTGGCCGCTCCTGGTGAAGGGGCCGCCGCGCAGGTGCATCTGGTGCATGAGCCGGGCGAGGTCCGGGTTCTGGCGGCGCTCTTGGCGAAGAACGATCGGCTGGTCTTCGAAAACCGCAATCTGCACGCCTTTCTTTTCGATCACCTGCGCTGGAGCGACGAAGAGGCGCGAACCACCGGCGACGGCATGGACATCAAGACCCTGGAGCTGGCGCCGCCGGATCGGCTGGCCTTCCCCCTGCTTAAGCACTGGCCCCTTGTCGAATTTCTTAACAGACTCGGTCTTCCCCACCTCATCGAGCACACCGCCCTGAAACTCCTCGGCTCCTCGGCCGCTATCGCCGGGGTGAGTCTGCCCGATCTGGAGCCGGCGACTCTGGTGATGGGCGGGCGGGGGATGCAGCGCTTCTGGCTGCAAGCGACGGCCTTGGGGCTCGCCGTACAACCGGTGGCGGGCCTGGCCTTGCTGGTACAACGCCTGCGTTCGGGAAATAACGACGAATTGGACGAAACCCAGCGGGCGCTGGTCACCGAGGTTGGCGCGGGACTTGACCGTGCCTTCGATAGCGCCGGACGTTCCCTGGTCATGTGCTTCAGGCTCGGCACCAGCGCGCCGCCCAGCGCCCGGGCCCTGCGGCGGCCGGTGGAGCTGGCGGGGTAGGAAGCTAGTTCCGCCCGAAACGGGCCTCGATAAGGTCCGCCGCTTTTTTTGCCGGCGCGAGAGAGGCCAGCTGCCCTTGCAGGCGTTTTGCATGATCCCGGTAGCGGGAATCTTCCGCGACCTGCCGGGCCAGGGCGAAAAGTTTTTCTGGATGGTCGGCGAAGGTCTTGGGGGCGAGGGCTTCGCCGACCCCCAGGGCCTTGACCCGGCGCATGTTGAACTGCTGATCGGGGATGGTCGGAATGCCGACGATCGGCTTGCCGTGCTGCAGCGCCTGATAGATGGTGCCGTTGCCGCCGTGGCAGACGACCAGGTCGCAGGCCGCCATGACCAGATCCCCGTCGACGAACTCCTCCACGTAGACTTCCCCTTCGATCGTTTCCAGCCCTTGCGCCTGGCCCCCCGTGGCGATGATCGCCGTCAGCCCTTCCTGTTGCAATCGTTTGTAAAGGGTGGTGAAGGAGCCGCCCATCCAAGTGGTGCCCATGGTGAAGTAGACCAGACGCTTGCCGTCGTTTTTCGGTGGCCACCAGGCCGGCGGCGGTAGCGGGCTTTGCCAGGTCAGCGGGCCGATGTAATGGTAGTCGGCGGGCAGGTTGCGGGTGGGAAAGTATTCGGGGATATCGGCCAGCAGGGTCAGGTCGTTGCCCGCCAGGCAGTTGGTGGCGGTGACCGTGCGCCGCAGGCCGAACTTGCGGCTGAGTTTCTTGAAGACGGTCGCGGCGTTGTCGAAGACCAGCATCTCCAGGGCCAGGTTGAAACGGTCGAGACTTTTCCCCAGCGAGCCGTCCCGTTTGACGAGCTTCTCCGGCAGCCATTCGAAAAAGGGGATGTAAGGGAGCGCCCGATATTCGGTGGAGGAAACATTGACGATGGCGGCCTGGGGGATACCGTCGAGCCCCGCCGACAGGGGGGCGCTGAAGCGTCCGTCGGAAAGAACCAGGTCGGGTTGCACCTGCCGGTACAGATCCCGGTCCGATGCGATCAGACGATACAGTTCATCGTCGCTGACAAACTGCAGTTTGCCCTGGCGAATGCGGTTGAAGAGGATGTCGGGCTCCACCTGATAGGCGGGCAGCACATCGAACCCTTCGCTACGGATGAAATGATCCTTCGGGCTGTCCCCGGCGAAGATGATGTCGTGGCCGCGCGCGCGTAGCTCGGCGGCGATGGCCAGGGGGCGGCTGATGTGGGAGAGGGTGTGGGTGTAGGGGAGGCAGAGGATACGCATGGCGGGTCTCCGGTTCAGCGTAATTCGCGGTCGGCGTTTTCAAGGATTTCCGCCAGACGATTGAAGAAGTGGGCGGCGGGGGCGCCGGCCATGATTCGGCGGTCGAAAATGATGGTCAGCGGCATGGTGCGGCGCACCTCCACCTGCCCATTGACGGCGATGGGCCGGTCCTTGACCCAGCCGAACATTACCGTCAAGGGCCAGATCATATCGGCGATGACGAAATCGATGCCGTATTTGGCCGGCGAATTGACGAAGCAGGCATTCCCCCGGTGTTTGACCCACTGCTCGGGCAGGTAGCGGGGGGCGCGGATCAGCCAGCGGCTGAGGCAGACCGGCAGGCGACTGAGCAGGCCGGAGAAGAGTTTCCAGCGCGGGTGGGTTTCGGGATCGGCGGTCAGAACCGTTTGCAGTTCGCGGGTGATGTCGAGCGGGCTTTTGCCGTCTACTTCCAAAATCGTGTCGGCCAGCACCACCGCCTCGGCCTGGGGGACGTTCCGCTCGATGGCGACGGTAATGTCCATGTTGCGAAACTGGACCATGCGTCGGAAGAAGGGCGGGCCGAGAATGGCCCGGTTGGCGTAGGGAAACTCCCGCAAAGCCAGGGCCGCCGCCTTGACGACCAAGGCGGTGTAGGAAGGTTTTTCTCCCTCGCGCTCGAAAGTTTCCCGGCGCAGGCGGTCCAAGGCGGTGGCATCGATTTCCCGCACGAAATGGACGGTGTAGACCGCGGTCATCTCGTGGTTGAGGGTCCAGAAGGCGCGGGATATCCGGTTGGGACGTGACAGCTCGGGGGGGGCAGGCGTGGACATGAGATTCCTCTCTGGGGAAGATCGCCGACGTGGCTAAACTGGTTCACTGCACGATGCTGATAATCGGGCCGGGACGCTTATCAGCATAACAGATTCAGGATGGGGGGGCGGGAGATAAATGCCAAAGGGCGAGGGTGTTAAATATCATGGAATCGTTGTCGGAATAGTTTACATTTCGAATGGCCTCAGAACTCTCTGTGGTCGGTAAGTGGCCTAAATCGCTGGATTATGTGTTTTGGCTCGGCCATTGCAATGAGATTGGCTAGACCAGGTATTTGGTTGTCCGTGATTTATCACTCTCGCGATTTTATCCGGGAAGAACGCAAACTGAAAAGAGGAGGTAGAAGAAAATGAAGAAAAAACTGTTGGCTCTTGTAGTAATGGCTCTGTTGCTGGCGCCCGTTGGTGCCATGGCGACCAGTCTGCTGTCGTTCAATGACACTAGCCTGGGCTGGATCGACGTCGGCAGCTGGGACTGGAATGTCGGCAACGCTTTGGCGGTAGGGGCAGTGCCGCTCTCCGATGACATCAACAACCCCACGCCCTTTACCCTCTACTATCAAGCCGCTCTGTCGAATTTCCAGGATGCCGACGGCAACACCATCGGCGGAACCGGTCTCAGTGTCGATTATGAGATCACCGTGCAGGCCGGTTTCAGCGAGTTGGGCTATCGCACTGACACCTTTGGTCTTGGAGTGTTGCCAATCTTATCCAATGCCAACTTCTCTTTGGACCCCGGTGCTCCGGTTAACTTCCTGAACATCTACTACGACGAAGCGCAAAACTCCGACAACCTCTCCGGTACCGGGTTCGGTGACGGAACCCTGTTGATGAGCGGCGTGATCGATGTCAGCACCGGATCCTTTACGGTCTATATCGACGCGAATCAGGATGGCATTATGGACACGAGTCTCCTTGATAGGTTCGGGCCCGATAATTACTCCGGCCTCGAGAGCCTCGCCGGTAATGGTAGCGCCACAATCGAAGCCATGATCGATGGAAGTACGGTCAACGGCGCCTATATCGACATTTCGACCTATCCTCTTGATTTCTACCTGGATATGTTCTTCAACTCGTCGACCATCGCCCCCTTCCTGCAACAGAACCCTTCGGCTGAGGTGGTTGGAATCCCTGTGAACATTGGCGACATCAACGGCTTTACCGGTCCGGACTTCCTTTTCCAGGCCGACGGGAATTCGTCCTTCACGGTCGTGCCCGAGCCCTCCACCGTCATTCTGCTCGGCCTTGGCCTGTTGGGTGCCGGCGGCCTGGGGTACCTGCGCCGCAAGCGCTAAAAACCTTTTCATTTTAAGTTAAGGTTTAGTTCTGCAAAAAGAGGGATCGGTTAAAACCGATCCCTCTTTTTGTAGGAAATTCGTGTTTACGTGGAAAATTATCAAGAGCTGTGTACCGGTCGGTGCGCGAAATGACTCAAAGGGGGTTCCATGCCACAAAAACGGTTTTTTCTGGGTTGGTTTTTCATTCTTTTGTGCTGGGTGATACCGTCCGCCGCCGGTGCGGGGTCGCTGGTCTTCAGCGATCCTTCCGCCGGTACCGTTGAAGTTTACAGCCTGGACTGGATTCCGGGCAACAGCCTGGCCGATGAGGCTCTGCCCCTCGGCACCGACCCGAACAACCCTACTCGCTTTACCCAGGTTTACCAAGCCGCTTTGGGAAATTTCCTCGATGGAAACGGCAACGCCATTACCGGAACGGGGCTGAATGTTTCCTACGAAATCACCATTGTGTCGGTTTATGGTCAGATCGGTGCGCGCTCGCCCCTGGATATCGATAACGACGGTTTTGTCGAGATCGAAAATTCCAATTTCGATCTCGATGCTGAGGCCAATGTCAACTTCGTCGAAATCTACCTCGACTCCAACCGAAATTCCAATGCTCTGACTGGTGCGGGCTATCGCGACGGTATTCTCCTGATGAAAGGGATCGTTTCCGCCGCGACTGGGCAGTTTTCCGCCTATCTCGACATGGACGGAAACAACATTCTCGACCTCAAGGTTCTTGACCAGTTCCTGACCAATAATTACCTGGGAACGGGAACGATCAGTGGGAATGGGTCGGCTCAACTGACGGTCGCAATCGACTCCGCCAGCGTTAACCCGACCTATTTCCCCGGGGTCGGCTCATCCCCCCTGACCCTCTTTTTCAATACCTCGCTTGTTCTGCCCTACTACCAGCAGAACCCTTCGGCGTCCGTGGTCGGGGTCGTCCCTGAACTCGGTTCCGCCTCGGGCGGCTATTCCCGGGTCAACGGCCTGGCCTCTCTCGACCCCGCCGAACAAATCGACATGCTCTTTCAGGCTGACGCCAACAGCAGCATCTCCGTCGGCCCCTGTATCGACATCGTCAAGGAAGTCAGCGTTGACGGCGGCCAGACCTGGTTCGACGCCAACACCCTGGACGATTCCCCCGGCACCACCGACGGCGCCATCTATCGCTTTATCGTCACCAACTGTAGTTCGGTGACCCTGACCGACGTCACGGTTACCGATCCCAACCTGGGCGGGGACGGCCTGCCCCTGACCATCGACCTCGGCGATCTGGCCCCGGAGGCATCCGTCACTGTCGAGCCGAACACCAGCTTGGGCAGCCCTCTTCTGGAAAAACCCCTGCTGTGCGCCGACGTTCCCCCGCCGGGGAATGAAGACCCGATCAAGTTCAACCTCGCTTCGGTGGTGGGGACGGTGATCGGCACGAGCACGACCGTCGAGGACTCGGATCCGGCCTATGTGCGTTGCCTCTGTGTCGATATCGAAAAACTGGTCAGCGTCGACGGTGGCGTGACCTTCGTTGATGCCGACCAGTGTGTCGATCCGGCGGCGCCCATAGCGACCGGCTCGGTGGAATACCAGCTGGTAGTCAGCAACTGCGGCGCGGCGATTCTCGACGATGTCCGCGTGGTCGATTCCTTGCTGGGGATTGATGAGGCAGTCGGTACGTTGTTGCCTGAGCAAGTTATCACCTATGACAAAGAAGATATCTCCGCACTCTTGCAACCGGATTTCTGCGCGTTGTTCGGCTCTGATACGGCGGGTTCCCAGGATATCGACAACACCGCGACCGTCACGGCCACAGCCTTCAATCAGCAATTCGATCTGAGCGATGAAGACTCGGCTTGCGTCAGCTGCCTCTGCTCCGGCAGCATCGGCGATTACGTCTGGAACGATCTCGACCGCGACGGCATCCAAGATGCCGGTGAGCCCGGGATTGCCGGCGTGACCGTGACGCTGCTCATGGGTAGTGAAACGGTAGCCACTACGACAACGGATGCAGAGGGCGCCTATCTCTTCACCGGCCTCTGCGCCGGAGACTACACCGTCACCGTCACGACTCCCGACGGCTACACGGCGACCATGAACAACGCTCCCGGCAGCACGGCGGACAACGACAGCAACGGCAGCCCGGCGGACGTTACCCTGTCCACGGACAACAGCAGCGACCTGTCCATCGACTTCGGTTTTTACACCCCCTGTACCGGCAGCATCGGCGACTTCGTCTGGGACGATCTCGACCGTGACGGCATCCAGGATGCGAACGAGTCGGGGATCGGCGGCGTGACCGTGACCCTGTTCATGGACGGCAAAGCGGTCGCCACCACCACGACGGATGTGAGCGGGGCCTATCTTTTCACCGGCCTCTGTGCCGGGGACTACACCGTGACCGTTGCTACTCCCGACGGCTACACGGCGACCATCTCCAACGCTCCCGGCAGCACGACGGACGACGACAGCAACGGCAGCCCGGCGGACGTTACTCTGGCCACGGATAACAGCAGCGACCTGACCATCGACTTCGGTTTCTATCTCATGGATGCCAAGATCGGTGACTACGTCTGGCTGGACGAAAACCAAAATGGAATCCAAGATGTCGGCGAAGAAGGGCTGTCCGGTGTGACGGTGAATCTCTTCGACTGCGACGGTAATCTGATTGAGACCACCAGCACCGACAGTACCGGGTATTACAGCTTCACCGTGGAGCCCGGCGATTACAAAGTTCAGTTCGTGCTGACCGGCGGTTATGCGTTCAGTCCGCAGGATCAGGGTGGCGACGACGCCCTGGACAGCGACGCCGACACCGGCGGCATGACCATTTGCACCACGCTGGCCCCCGGTGAGACCGATCTGACCTGGGATGCGGGAATGTATCCGATGCCCGCCAGCCTCGGCGACTACGTCTGGAACGACACGAACAACAACGGCGTGCAGGATGCCGGTGAAATGGGCATCGCCAACGTCACCGTCAATCTGTACGACTGCACCACCGATCTCGTGGTCGACACGACCACGACCGACGCTTCCGGCCTGTACAGCTTCACCGGTCTGATGCCGGGCAGCTACCGGGTCGAGTTCGTCGCCCCCATGGGCTACGCCTTCACCACGCCGAACGTGGGCGACGATGCCTTTGACAGCGACGCCAACGCTTCCGGCGTGACCGAGTGCGTTGAACTGGCCGCCGGCGAAACCAACACCACCATCGATGCGGGCCTGACGGCGCAGCCCGCCACTATCGGCGACTACGTGTGGAACGACACGAATAACAACGGCGTGCAGGATGCCGGTGAGATGGGCATCGCCAACGTCACCGTCAATCTGTACGACTGCACCACCGATGAACTGGTCGCCACGACCACGACCGACGCCTCCGGCCTGTACAGCTTCACCAACCTGATGCCGGGCAGCTACCGGGTCGAGTTCGTCGCTCCTATGGGCTACGATTTCACGACCCCGAACGTGGGCGACGACGCCTTTGACAGCGACGCCAACGCTTCCGGCGTGACCGAGTGCGTTGATCTGGCCGCCGGCGAAACCAACACCACCATCGACGCCGGTCTGACGGCGCAGCCCGCCACTATCGGCGACTACGTGTGGAACGACACGTATAACAACGGCGTGCAGGATGCCGGTGAGATGGGCATCGCCAACGTCACCGTCAATCTGTACGACTGCACCACCGATGAACTGGTTGCCACGACCACGACCGGCACTGATGGTCTGTACAGCTTCACCAACCTGATGCCGGGCAGCTACCGGGTCGAGTTCGTCGCTCCTATGGGCTACGATTTCACGACCCCGAACGTGGGCGACGACGCCTTTGATAGCGACGCCAACGCTTCCGGCGTGACCGAGTGCGTTGATCTGGCCGCCGGCGAAACCAACACCACCGTCGATGCGGGCCTGACGGCGCAACCCGCCAGCCTTGGCGACTACGTGTGGAACGACACGAATAACAACGGCGTACAGGATGCCGGTGAGATGGGCATCGCCAACGTCACCGTCAACCTCTACGACTGCACCACCGATGAACTGGTCGCCACGACCACGACCGACGCCTCCGGCCTGTACAGCTTCACCGGTCTGATGCCGGGCAGCTACCGGGTCGAGTTCGTCGCCCCGATGGGCTACGCCTTCACGACTCCGAACGTGGGCAACGACGCCACCGACAGCGATGCCAACGCCTCCGGCGAGACCGACTGCGTCACCTTGGTCGCCGGTGAAAGCAACACCACCGTTGACGCCGGTCTGTATGCTCTTGCTCCGGCCATCGACATTGAAAAGTACACCAACGGTGAAGATGCCGATGAACCTACCGGCCCGATGGTGGTCATTGGCAGCCCCATTAACTGGACCTATGTGGTAACCAACACTGGCGACGTTACGTTGACCAATGTTCTGGTTGTCGATGACAAGGGAGTAGCGGTTACTTGTCCGGCAACCACCCTGGTCGTGGGTGAATCCATGACCTGTACCGCCAACGGCACTGCCCTGGCGGGCCAGTACGCCAATGTCGGTACCACGACGGGTAATTACGGCGGTATGAGCGTCACCGACAGCGATCCGAGCCACTACTATGGCGTGAGCCCCGATATCCATCTGACCAAGGATGTCTCGGTCGATGGCGGCATGACCTGGTTCGAGGCCGACAACATCACCCAATGCAGCGATCCCAATGTGCCGAATGTCGAAGTCTGCACCGATTATTCGGATTGCGGCCCCTGCGAGGGGAAAGTGACCAGCCTGACCCTGGCTTACCGCGGGACCAGTTCCGCGAAGATCAAGATCACCAACCGCGATGGTTACGAACTCTTCAAGCAGGATGTGGTCAATCCCGGCCAGCAGATGACCTTCACGTTGGCGGATGGTTACGGCAAGCTGACTACCGAAATCAAGATCTATGTCAATGGGTCGTTCAACACGTCTATCCACACCAGCTGTTCGCAGCCGGTCGGTCCTGGTCTGATCAGCGGAAGTTTCGAAGTTGTTGCCGGGAAGAGCCTCTACGGCGGCAATCTCTGCCCCATCAATCATGATGGAATTACGGCGGAGTGTAACGAGTGTGAGGGCAAGGTCAACAACCTGACCTTGGCTTACCGTGGGGCGACTAAGGCGAACATCAAAATTACCAACAAGGATGGCCGTGAGCTTTTCCGTCTTGATAATGTCAGTCCGAACCAGCAATTCACATTTGCCCTGAAGGATCATTACGGCAAGCTGACGACCGACATCAAGATCTACGTCAACTGGTCGCTGAACACGACGATTCACACCAGTTGTTCCCAGCCTATCGGTCCCGGACTGGTCAAGGGCAGCTTTGAGGTGATCGCCGGCACCAGTCTCTACGGCGGCAACCTCTGTCCGATCAATGGGACGACGCCCGATCCGGGTACTTGCACTCCCGATGAAGTGATGTATCGCTTCACGATTACCAATACCGGTAGTGTCACCTTGAGTAATTTGACCTTGACCGATTCACTCTATGACATCAGTGCGATTGCGCCGGAATGCGTGTTGCCGGAGACGTTGGCTCCGGGACAAAGCTACACCTGCTCCAGCAACTCGTTGCCGACCCAAATGGGTTTGGTTTCCAACACGGCCACCGCAACGGGTGATTATGCGGGCATCACGGTTACCGACAGCAATGACGCCAGTTATTGCGGCCCCTTTGAACCGGTTCCGGCCATCGACATCGAGAAGTACACCAACGGTGAGGATGCCGATACCCCGACCGGACCGATGGTGGCCATCGGCAGTCCGATCACCTGGACCTATGTGGTGACCAACACCGGCAATGTCACTTTGAACGACGTGACGGTGGTCGACAACCAAGGGGTCGCAGTCAGTTGTCCGTCCACCACCCTGCTGGCCGGCGAAGTGATGACCTGCACCGGTTACGGTACGGCCGTGGCTGGCCAGTACGCCAATCTCGGCACCACGAAGGGTTATTATAATGGTATGCCGGTCACCGATAGTGACCCCAGCCACTACTATGCCACGCCTCCGGCGATTGATGTGGAGAAATTCGTCTCCACCGACGGAGTAAACTGGTTTGACGCCGATACGCCTCCGGGGATCGAAGTGGCGGTTTGCCCGGATCTTTCCTGCGATGCCGGTTCGGAATACGATTGCCAGATGCAGAAAGATTACTACTGGAAGGAATACGAGCGGACCAAGTACGAGCACGACAGCAAGAAGAGCGATTACGAGAATAAGAAGTCGGATCGCGATCGATCCAAATCGGATCATGACAAGTCCAAATACACTCGGGATTCTTCGAAAAAGGATTGCGACGGAAAACAGAAGGAATACGAATCGGCCAAGGCCAAGTACGAATCGAGTAAATCGTATTCGGATCGGAAAAAGATGAACAAGGCCAAGGCTGAATACGATTACGCCAAGGCCGAGTGTGATCGGAAGGAGTCGGACTACACCGGCAAGAAAACCGACTACGACAGCAAGATCGCCGATTGCGATCTTTCCAAGTCCGATTACGAAAAGGCCAAATCCGATCACTCCAAGGCCAAGTCGGATTGGGAAAAGCATAAGGACCGGGATTGCAGCCAGCCGTCCGATCCCAATTGCGGCACCAGCGATTGCCAGAGTTCGGTGTACTTCAAATTCGTCGTCACCAACACCGGCACGATGCTGCTGGAGGATCTGACCCTGGAAGATTCCGATTACGCCACCGACTCCTGTGTCATTCCGGCGACCCTTGCTCCTGGGGCGAGCTATGACTGCGTTATCGGACCCAAAGAGGCCGTTGCCGGTCAGCACACCAATACCGCCACCGCGACCGGCACTTACATGGGCGCGCACGTGTCCGATACCGACGATGCCAACTATTTCGGCAAGGCGCCCTGTACGGCCAAAGGGACCGGCACCCCGGGCTACTGGATGAACCATCCGGAAGCCTGGCCGGTGGATTCCATCGTCATCGGTGGGGTCACCTACAGCAAGGCCAAGGCCATCGAACTGATGAAGGCGCCCACTAAAACCGACAAGCTCTACACCATGTTCCAGGCCTTGGTTGCAGCCAAGCTCAATGTCTTGACCTGCAACGAATCGTCCTGCATTGAAGCGACCATCCTGGCCGCCGACAACTGGATGAAGATCTACGGGCCGGTAGGGAAGGGGGTTTCGGGCAGCAGCAGCGGCTGGGCCCTGGGTGAGCCGCTCTATCTGCTCCTCGACGAGTACAACAACGGCCTGCTCTGCGCGCCGTCCCGCGACACCATGGACCGGGACGACGAAAAGGATAAGAGAGGCACCAGCACCCAGAGTCACTGGAAAAACAAAGACAAATCCTGGCCGACCAGCAGTCTCTACATCGGCGGCAAATCCTACTCCAAGGATGAAGCGACCTGGCGGATGAGCCGGGCGTCCAACAAGGATGTCACCTACACCATGTACCGGGCTCTGGCCGCGGCCAAGCTCAATGTCCGCAAGGGTAACGATTCGTCCTGTATCTCCGACACCATCAGGTACGCCGATGATTGGCTGGAGAGAAACCCGCCGGGCAAGGGGATTACCACCGGATCGTGGACCTGGCGTTCGGCCGAACCCTACTTCCAAAGGCTGGACGAGTACAACAACGGCAAGCTCTGTTCCTCGTATTGCGATAGTGCCACCAATACGACAACGACCTCGACTTGGACTAGTTGGAGTCGGTAGGGAGTCATAGGTCTAATCATCTCAACTGGGGGATCCGCAAACGGATCCCCCTTTTTTGTCTCTGCTGGCGGGATGAATTTATTTATTCGGGAATGTTCGTGGGGCAACGTTTTTCAGGGGGGAGTAATGGAAATGTTAAGCTGAATGCAAGTAGACGGCTTCTCTCCTCCCCTCCACTCTTCCCGAGAAATATTTATGAAATCATCCGTAAACGATGCTATTGTTTACCAACAAATGAGTAATTTCGGGGGATGTCATGGTCGAGTTCCGGTTTGAACGGGTGGAGATGGGTGATCCGCGGATGGAAGAGCTCTTCCGTTTGCGTTATCAGGTTTATGTGACCGAATGTGAATTTGAAGCCCAAGAAGATCACTCCGATGGTCGGGAAACCGACGACTATGACGAGCATTCCAGCCATTTCTGCGCGATCGTCTTCGATCCCGAGAGCCCAGATCCGCCACGAATCATCGGCACGGTGCGCATGATCCTCGGATTCTCTGAAGGACTACCCGACCACAAGATGCCCATCGAGTCCCATTGCCCCTTCTGGGAGGATGAGGTCCGGCGCCTGGACTCTCTCAGAAAAGAGGGGGTCAAGTTTGCTGAAATTTCACGCTTGGCAATCAGCAAAGATTTTCGGAAGCGTGAAATCGATAAGGCCATTTACTCTCAGAGCGACTTCGATTTCCAGCAGGTCAGGCGCGTCCACGAGCAGCGTCGCCAATTCGAAGGGTTGATCGTCTTGGGGCTGTATCAATGTATCTATCAGGAGAGTTTGCGTCTGGAACTCAAGCACTGGTACGGCGTCATGGTCAAGGGACTTTCTGGCCTGCTGCGGCGCTGGGGGGTCTTCTGGGATGCCATCGGTGAGCCGGTGGAATATCACGGGCTTCGTATCCCCTATATCGCCGATATTGAAAAGAACGCCCAGGGATGGGTCACGCGCAATCCACTCCTGCTGGAAAAACCGGTGGGGTGGAAAGACATCGTTTCGTAAAAAAACGGTTTGGCTTTTTTCCTGGTAGAGAAACGGATGCCGACATTTTTTGAATTTACCGTCGATGCCGACTTGAAATTGAACGGCTGGAACGCTCCCCTCGCGGAGTTGGCCCGGCGTGAGGCGTTGGAATTGTCGGGACTGGCCTATTACGAGCTGTTGCCGCGCATCTGCCGGGGACGGCATGACGCTGTGGCGCTGGTGCTGGAGACGGGCAGCCCACTTAATTTACCGGGGTACCGCTTTCCCTGTTTTTCCGGTGGGGTCAAGGGGGATGTGGGGATCGCGCCGGTATCCCTGCCCGGCGGTGCCGGAGCGCGCGTGACTATCGCTCTTCAGGGTTGTTGCGAGGCTCTCGGCAGTTTGCGACAGTCTCGGCATCTGGCCGACCTCGGCAAGACCGCGTCGATGCTTTCTCACGGGGTGCGCAATCCCCTCAACGCCATCAAAGGGGCGGTCATCTATCTGAAAAACCGCTACGGGAATGATGCCAACCTGCTCGAATTCACCGGCATCATGGAAGAAGAGATCGATCGCCTTGACCGTTTTATCAGCAGCTTTCTCAGTGCCTCGGCCGTCTCTTTCGGGCGTGAACGCAACGATCTCAACGCCTTGTTGCGCAAACTGAAGCAATTCGTCACCTTGCAGGCCCAGGCGGCGGATGTCGCTCTCAGTCTCGATCTGGCCGAGTCCTTACCGACTATCGAGATCAATATCTTCCAGGTAGAGCATGCCATCCTCAATGTCTTGAACAATGCCATTCACGCTCTCCCCAAGGGGGGGCACATCCGCGTGGCCAGCCGCTATGAAAGCTGCCCCGCCGGACGCTGCGTGGTCGTATCAGTGCAGGACGACGGCCCCGGTATCAGCGATGTGGCAGAGGACTTCGCCCTGCCGCGCCTGGCTTCGGCGGTGACCGAGGGGCGGGGCTTCGGCTTGTTCCTGGTCCGTGAAATCATGCAGCAGCACGGCGGTTTCATGGAAATCCGTACCGGACGGGGGCAGGGGACAACGGCGCGACTGCTTTTTCCCGTCGGCGGGAGCGACGCCTAAATGTCGGCAGTGGACAAGGGCCTGATCCTGGTGGTCGACGACGAGGCGAGCGCGCGCCGGGTGTTGTCGGCCATTCTTGAGCAGGAAGATTATCGGGTCGTCTCCGCCGGGGATGTGGATGAGGCCATACAGGCTTTATCGCGCCACGATTTCGATACGGTCATCACCGACATGAAAATGCCGGGGGCCGACGGCCTGCAGCTGCATGACCAGATCAAGCAGAACTATCCGGAAATCCCGGTGATTTTCCTGACCGCCTACGGTACCGTCGAGTCCGCCGTCAACGCCATGAATCTGGGCGCCTTCTACTATTTCGTCAAACCCCCCGATTACCTCAATCTTAAAGGCATTCTTGCCCGGGCCGTGGAGCAGCGTCGGCTGAAGCGGGAACTGGCGCAGTTGCGCCAACGGCTGACCGGGTTGCCCGGCCCGGCCCAGTTTATCGGCCAGTCTCGGCAGATGCACCAGGTCTGCGACTTGGTGGAGGCGATCAAGGATTCGCCCAGCAGTGTGCTGATCTGCGGTGAGACCGGGGTCGGCAAAGAGCTGGCCGCGCGTGCTCTGCATTACGGCAGCGTCCGGCGGGACGCTCCCTTTGTGACGGTCAACTGCGCGGCGATCCCTGGGGAACTGCTCGAATCGGAACTCTTCGTCTACGAAAAAGGGGCTTTTACCGGCGCTGTCAGCCGACGTATTGGGCGGATCGAACAGGCGGCCGGGGGCACGCTCTTTCTCGATGAAATCGGCGAGTTGGATATCAGCCTGCAAGCCAAGCTGCTGCGCGTTCTGCAGGAAAAGGAAGTCGAGCGTCTTGGCGACAATCGGAGGATTCCCGTCGATTTCCGGCTGGTCTCCTCGACCAATCGAGAGCTGCCTCAGGAAGTGGCCAAGGGCACCTTTCGCGAGGATCTCTTCTACCGCATCAATGTCGTCCGTATCGATCTCCCCAGCCTGCGCGAGCGCCGGGAAGACATCCCTCTGCTGGTCAGTGAGTTTGTCAAGGAATTCTGTGTTCAGGAGGGGAAGGTGCTGGTGGTTTCCGAAAAAGCGATGCAGACCCTGTGCGCCTACCACTGGCCTGGTAACGTCCGGCAATTGCGCAACGTGGTGGAGCGGGCCGTGGTCCTCTCTCGTGGCCGAGAGATTTTGCCTTCGGATCTGCCCGATGAGGTGAGGGGGCAGAGTCTGAGTCCCGGGAGCGCGGATTCTCCAGCGGTTATCCCTTTGCGGGAGCTGGAGGCTGAAGCGATTCGCCGGGCCCTTGCAGAATGTTCCGGTAACAAATCCCTGGTGGCAAAAAAGCTCGGGTGTTCCCGCAAGGCGCTGTATCGGCGCTTGAAGGAATACGATCTCTCCTAATCCCCGGGTTCAGGGGGGCCGATGCGCTCCAATGAATCCACCCCTCTCTTGTTGAGTCTTTGGGTTTTTCTGGTACTCTCGTCTCTCTTTACTTCTTGCGTGCCCTTCTCTTTCTGTTACTGATTCGCATAGTGTGTCCAACGGAAACACTTTTCGCCGGGCAGCTGGGTGGGGGGGGTGGCTCTTGTGGATACAGTTTTCTTGGAAACTGTGCCCATTGGAGACATTCTTCAATATTGTTTTCGGCTTCTAAAACCAAATCCTCTGTAATCATTGATTTTTAAGGCTTGGCATGGACCCTGCTTATTGCGATGGAGTCTCCGGGATGGATCGCGGAGAGCGATTTTTCGGTGATCTGGAAGCGCGGTACTATCCGGCGCGGCTCTGTCACTGTGGAGTAGTGGGAACATGTCGAAAAAAGTAATCATTGTCGACGAACAGGGTTTTTCTCGAATCTGTTCGGCCTTGCTGGAATTGCAGGGTTGCCGGGCTGAGTGCCGGCCGCTTTCCGTTTGCGCGGTCGATTTGCATCACCCGGATGTGGGGTTGGTGGTGACCAGTTATCCCTATGGGGAGAAATTGCTGGAGAGCCTGGGGGGGCGAGAGTTGCCGGTGTTGGTTCTGGCCGACAGCCTGAGCGATCCCCTGTTGAATACGCTGAAACAGGTGCGCCATGCCTGCTGCATGGTCAAACCCGTCGATTATGAACGACTGACATCCTACGTCCGCCAGGTGCTTGTCGGCGGGGCTAGCGAATGGGGAGGTTACGATCTTGTTTAGGCAAATGATCACAATGCTGATGGTTCTGGTGCTACTGACCGCGTGTCAGGGGCAGACCAAGGAAACGATGGTGCAGGAAGGGATGACGCTAATGAAGGAGGGCAATCCGCTGGGCGCGGTGGTCCTCTTCAACAGCGCCCTGGAAAAAGATCCCAACTTTGTCGAGGCCCGCTACCAGTTGGGGCTGGCCTATCTCAAGGGGGGCAAGCTCGACAAGGCGGAGAAGGAACTGCAGAAGGTCCGCCTCCAGGATCCTGGCAACGCTGAGGTTCTCCTCGACATGGCCTCCCTCTATCTCGCCACCCAGAAGATCGACGAGGCCGAGGGGGAACTGCGTCAGTATCTGGAAAAACATCCGAAGAGTTCCCGGTCTCAGGAATACCTCGGGCGGGTGAAGGCGGTACGCGGTGACCTACAGGCGGCCGAGCAGCTCTTCAAAGAGGCCGCGGAGCTGGACGCCGGCAACGCCGAGGTCCGTCTGGCTCTTGCCCAACTCTATCTCCAGCTCGGTTGGACCGATCAGGCGCAGGCGGAACTGGCCTCCGTGGTCAAAGCCTTTCCCGACAAGAAGGCGGCGTACTTCATGATCGCGGCTCTGGAGGGGCGTCAAGGGCGCAAGGCCCAAGCCCTGGAGGCCTACCGGCAGGTGACGCGCATTGATGGCGAGGATATCGCCGCCCTCTATCTGACCGGTATGCTCTCCCTGGATATGGGGGATGCCGCCGAGGCCCAGCGCATCGCTGAGCACCTGCGCAAACGCCATCCCAAGCACCCCTCGGGTTCCCGCCTGCTCGGCATGATCCGCTACGCGGCCGAGGATTTCGAGAATGCGGCGCTGGAACTTCGGGCCTCTTTGCAGGGGATGCCCGACCTGGCCGGTTATTATTTCCTCGGCCTGGCCGAATACCGGCGCGACAATTTCGAACTGGCTTTGAGCCAGTTCCAACGCGCCCTCGACATTCAGCCTGAGCATCTGCAGACGCGGCTGATGGTCGGTATGACCCTGTTGCGCCAAGGGCGGATCGACGACTGCATCCAGCAAGTCAAGCAGGTGCTGGCCGTAAACGACCAGATCGCCATGGCGCACAACGTCCTCGGCAGCGCCTATCTGGCCAAAAAGGAATTCGACAAGGCCATGCCCCATCTCGACCGGGCTATCGCCCTTGATCCTTCCCTGGCCGACGCGCACATGAAGAAGGGGTTGTTCAATCTGGCCCAGGGCAATCCGCAAGGGGCCGGAGTCGAACTGGAAAAGGCCGTCGAGGCGGCTCCCGAAGCGCTGAATACCCGCTTCCTCCTCGCCTCTCTTTATCTGCGGCAACAGAATTACCGGGGGGTGATCGAAACCCTGCAGGCGGGGCTCGACGGGACGGAAGAGGATGCCCTGCTCTACAATTACATGGCCGCCGCCTACTTGGCGCAGAAGCAGAACGAGCAAGGGGTTGACGCCCTGAACAAGGCCAAGCAAGCCAAGCCCGACTATCTGACCCCTTATTTCAATCTGGCCAACTATTATCTGGCCAACCAGCAGCGGGACAAGGCGCTGGAAGAGTACCGGGCCATTCTCCAGATTGCTCCGGAGAACGTCAAGGCGCTCATTTCCCTCGGTACCCTGCAAGAGATCGAGGGGGACGCGACGGCTGCTAAGGCCAGCTACCAGAAGGCCCGCGCTACCAACGCCCCGGAAGGCTTCCTGGCGCTCGCCGGATACCTGGGGCGCTCGAAGCAGGGGGAGGAGGCGGCCAAGGTGATCGAGGCGGCCTATCAGACCCATCCGGAACATCCCGCCATTCTCGAAACCCGGGGCAAGTTGTTGCTGGGGCAGAAAAATACCGGCGAGGCGGTAAAGATGTTCCAGGCCCTGGACAAGGTCAAACCCGGCGCCGGACTGCCGCTGCTCGCTGTCGCCTGGCTCGCGGGAGGGGAACAGGATAAGGCCTTGGCCTTGGCCAAGGCGCGGATTGACGAACAGCCCGCCTCAGCTTCCGGTTATATGCTGGAAGCCGCCATCCACCAGCGTCTAGGCGCGGTGGACAAGGCCGAGGCCGCCCTGACCCAGGGGCTTGTGCGGGCCAAGGACGCGCAGCTACTTTCCCTGCAACTCGGCAGCCTCTACGCCGGGACTGGGCGGGTACCGAAAGCCCTGGAAACCTTTGCGGCTCTGCGCAAGGCTCAGCCCGATTTCGTCCCGGCGATCTTCGCCCTCGGGGCGCTGCTCGACCAGCAGGGAGACAAGGGCAAGGCCGTGGAGCTTTACAAAGAGGTCCTGGCCAAGGCCGAGGACCACACTGCCGCCCTCAACAATCTGGCTTATCTCTACGCCGACAACTACGGCACGCCGGAGGAAGCTCTGGTGCTGGCGGTCAAGGCCTTCCGCAAAGAGCCGGGCAATCCGGGGATTCTTGACACCCTGGGGCTGGCCCTGTTCAAGAACGGACGGCATGACGAAGCAGTTAACATCCTGACCAAGGCTGCCGAATTGCTGCCCAAGGTCGCGGCGGTGCGGTTGCACCAGGGGCAGGCGCTGCATGGCGCCGGCAAGAACGCCGAAGCGCGAGACGCCTTGCAGGCCGCGATCGATCTCGGTCCCGGTCCCGAAGCTGAGCAGGCGCGCAAGCTGCTCGAACAGATCAAGGATTAGCGAAACCGTCCGTCGCGCTTTGAGAACCTCGGGCGCGACGGCATTCATGGGTCTTTCATGCGTAAACTGACTTCCCTCATCCTGCTCGTCGACTTGCTTCTCGCGGCGCTGGCCCTGGTTATCGGCCACCTGCTGCGTTTCGAGGGGGCTTGTAATCTGGCCGTCATTACCGGCCCGAGTGGGACGCGGCTGTTGATCTTCGCGTTATTCGCGGTTTTTTCCGCCTATTTCTGCGAAATGTATCGCTGGGAAAAGTCTCTGGGGCGGCTCGATCTCGCCGCCCGCACCGCCGTCTCGATCCTGATGGCTTTCTTTGTCCTTTCCGCGGTCTATTACATCATTCCGGCGGCCATGGTCGGTCGCGGAGTGCTCTCCTTCTCGCTGCTGGTCTTCGGAGCCATGCAGTTTTTTGCTCATCTCGGTTTTCTGGCCCTCATGCAACTGCCCGCTCTGGCCCGGCGCGTGTTGGTCATCGGCGTCGGCCCTCTGGCCGCTACGGTGGAACGGGTCCTGACTGAAAATCCGGGGCGTCAAGCCTTTATCGGCTTTGTTCAGCCGACAACCGAGAAATGCACGGTCGACGAGAAGCGGATTGTCGGCGATGTCGAAGAAGTCGTCGAATTGGTGGAGCGGGAGCGGGCCGACCTGCTGGTGGTGGCGCTGACCGAGCGGCGTGGCGGACTGCCGGTGCGAGAACTGCTGCGCTGCAAGCTCAACGGGGTGGAGATCATCGACGCCTTGAGCTTTTACGAGGAAATGACCGGCAAACTGCTGATCGAGAACATTCAGCCAAGCTGGTTTCTCTACTCGGACGGCTTCCGGATCACCCCCTTTCTGCGTTTCTATAAGCGAGGATTCGACCTCCTCCTCTCTCTCTTCGGCATCCTGCTGGTGCTTCCCCTTTGGCCGGTGGTCGCGCTGCTGGTGAAATTCGATTCGCCGGGGCCGATCTTCTTTCGTCAGACCCGGGTGGGTGAGCGGGAAAAAAACTTCACCGTCTATAAATTCCGGACCATGCGTCAGGACGCGGAAAAGGAGACCGGTGCCGTTTGGGCGACCCAGGATGACCCGCGCGTCACCAAGATCGGCAAACTGCTGCGCAAAAGCCGGATCGACGAATTGCCCCAGCTCTACAACGTCCTCAAGGGGGATATGAGTTTCGTCGGCCCCCGTCCCGAGCGGCCGGAATTCGTCGATCGGCTCAACCAGAAGATCCCTTACTACAGCAAGCGCCACTTCATGAAGCCCGGTGTCACCGGCTGGGCCCAGGTTTGCTACCCCTACGGTGCCTCCGACGAAGATGCTCTGGAGAAGCTGCGCTATGACCTCTACTACATCAAAAACTACTCGTTATTGCTCGATTTTCTCATCATTCTGGAAACGGTCAAGGTTGTCGCCTTCGGCCGGGGAGGAAGGTAAATGAAAAAACTGTCTTTGTTGTTGGTGGTCGTATTTTTGCTGTTTGCATCCATCGCCTGGGCTGGGGATTACGTGATTGGTGAAGGGGATGGCTTGAATGTCGCCGTCTGGGGAGTTCCCGAACTGAGTGTTTCCGTACTGGTGCGCCCCGACGGTAAGATCACCCTGCCGGCCGCCGGCGACGTCAAGGCCGCCGGACTGACCCCGGTCGAGCTGAGCAAGGAGTTGACCACGGTCCTTACCGACTACGTCAAGACGCCGATCGTCACCGTGACCGTGGCGGGGATCACCAACAATCGCATCTATATCTCCGGTGGCGGCGTCCCCCCCCGGGTGTTGAGCCTGCCTGGTCGCAGCTCGCTCTTCAAACTCCTCTGCGGTATCGAGGGGATCGGTAACGCCGACCTGCAGCGGGGCTACGTCATGCGCGACGGCGAAAAACTCGCCGTCGACATGCACGATCTCTTCAACAACGGCAATATCAAGGCCGATATCGATCTCCGCGCCGAGGACATCCTCTTTCTGCCGACCAACGAGTTGAACAAGGTCTACGTCGTCGGCGCCGTCAATACGCCCCAGGGCATTATGTACCGGGACGGTCTGCGGGTTCTCGATGTCATTCTCGAATCGGGAGGCTTCACCAAGTTCGCCAAGGCCAGCGCGGTATTGATCCTGCGCAAAGAAGGGGACGACCGCCGGCGCATCAAGCTCGATCTCGACGGCCTGATGAAGGACGGTGAGTTGAACGAGAATCTCGAATTGCAGCGGGGCGACTACGTGATTGTCCGCGAAGGAATGTTCTAATAGAGCTGAACGCTGATCCTTCAGTTTTTTCAGCCTTCAGCCTTCAGCCTAAGGTTAACCCATGGATTCTCCGATTCTTCAGCTCAAGAAGTACCTTCATGCACTCTACAACCGGCGTTATCTCTTTGTGCTGGTAGCCGGCACCGTCGCGGCGCTGATCGTGGCGGGAAGCTTTTTCGTGCCCAAGAAGTACGAAGCGAAGAGCACCGTCTTCATCGAGAAAAACGTCATCAACAGCCTGATGAAGGGTCTGACCGTTTCTCCGTCCATGGGAGACAGGATTCGGGTTCTGCGCTATCACATGCTCAGCCGCGACATGGTATTGCGCGTTTTGAAAGAGCTGGATATGGATGTGAAGGTCCCCAATCCCCAGGAGTTCGAAGCGCTGATCAAGTACTGCCAGGCCGAGACCAAGATCAGCCTGCGCGGGGATGACCTTTTCTTCGTGTCGATCGTCGACCCCGACCCCGAATTCGCCAAGAACTACATCAACGCCCTGGTCGGCGCCTATGTCGAGGAGAACCTGGCCGCCAAGCGGGAAGAATCCTTTGGCGCCAGCCGCTTCATTTCCGAACAGGTTACCTTCTACAAAAACAAGCTCGACGCCATCGAGGACGAAATCAACCAGTTTCGGAAGAAAACCGGCATTTTCTCTTCCGTCTCCGAAGCTTCGATCATCGACGAAATCAAATTGGTGGAAGAGGAACTGAAGGGCTTGCGCGTCAAGAAAAACGAACTGCTCGCCACCATCAAGACCATCAGTGAACAGCTGAAGATGATGCAGTCCATGGCCTCTTCCGGGGGGGGCGCTCTTTTCGACATGTCCGCCTCCGTCGGCGACGGTCGCATCGCCGCGTTGCAGGCCAAGATCGACGAGTTGCTGCTGGTTTACAACGAGCAATACCCCGCCGTGGTCAAGCTGCGGGAACAGATCGCCGAACTGGAAAAGCGGCAGCAGACGGAAACGGTCGAGGCGCCTCCCATGCAGGAGGCTTTCAACCCGCTGGAGGATCCGATCTTCGTCGACCTGCGGATGCGCATGAACACGACTCAATCCGAGCTCAACGCCCTGCTCGCCCGGGAAAACGAACTGCTCAGCCAAATCGAAAACAACAAGCGTATTCTCGCCAATTTCCCCGAGGACAAGAAGGTTCTCGCCGACATGGAGCGGGAGCGGGCGATGAACCGCAACGTCTACGAAACGCTGCTGGAGCGGGCCGGCGTCTCGGAAGTTTCGAAGCAGTTGGAGGTTGCCGACAAGGCGACGACCTTCCGCATTGTCGATCCGGCGATTCTGCCCATTATCCCCGTGGGGATGAAACGGGTGGTGATGATGCTGATGGGGCTCTTTGCCGGGTTCGGTGCCGGGCTGGCCGCCGTGGTGGTCTTCGAAAAACTCGACGACAGCGTCAAGGATGTCGATGCCCTGCGGGCCATGGGCATGACCGTTCTCGCGGAAATCCCTCTCATGTACAGCGAGGTTGAAGCCCGGGCGACACGGCGCAAGGATCTGACCGTCTACGCCTATGGCGGGCTCTGCCTGGTGTTTGTCGGGGCCATGGTCGGGCATGATCTGTTGGGCCTGACTTTGGTGGATCAGGCCATCGGTTACTTCCATCTGGATAAGCTTATGGCCGATGTGGTTGGGGTGATCCGTTAGTTCCTGGTCGAAGAGAATTTTGTTTGCATAGTCGAGGTTTTCATGAGTCGTATTGAAAAGGCCATCGAAATGGCCGCTAAAAAACGTCAGGCCATCGCTCCCGTTTCGCCCGAACCTTCCGTCGAACCGACGCAGACCCCGCCGAAGGCTGAGGAGATCGTCACTCCCAGTGCCGTCGCCACTCGGGAGCCGGGCCATTACGAAGCCCGGCACGAAGTCTTCGCCAGCGTGCCGCCGCCGGTGATTCGCAACCCCTTCTTGGTGACCGCCACCGGTGAGACCGGACCCGCTTCCGAGCAGTACCGTAAACTCAAATCGGCCATCGTCAAGCTCGCCCAGCTCGGTCGCTTCGACAAGTCGCTGATGGTCACCAGCGCCATCGGCGGCGAGGGCAAGACCCTCACCTCCATCAACCTGGCCATCACCCTGGCCCAGGAATTCGATCACACGGTGCTGCTGGTGGAGGCGGACATCCGTCGCCCGACCATCATGAAATACATGGAGATGGAGTCCCCCGTCGGCCTCACCGATTGCGTCCTCGACGGCATCGATGTCGGCGACGTGCTGGTCAAGACCGGCATCGGTAAGCTTTCCATTCTCCCCGCCGGGCGCACGGTTCCCAATCCGGTGGAACTCTTCTCCTCTAACCGCATGCAGAACCTGCTGCTCGAAATCAAGAACCGCTATCCCGACCGTTACGTCATCGTCGACACCACGCCGCTCTTGCCCTTCGCCGAGCCCCAGTTCATCGCCGGCGCCGTCGGCGGCGTTCTCTTCGTGGTACGCGAGGGCTATACCTCCACCGACAAGGCGGTCAAGGCCCTCGGTCTGCTCAAGAACCACAACCTGCTCGGGGTGGTCTGCAACGGTGTCAGCCAGGTGCACAGCGGCGGAAAATACGGCTACTACGGGTATTACGGGTACAAATAGGCGGTAACCCGATTAAATGTCGAAGAGGTGTGATGATGTTGAATTCTTTGAAATTAGCCGTGCCCCTGCTGCTGGCTGGACTTTTTATCCCTGGCACGAGCTGGGCCGAATTCCGGGCGACTCCGTCCTTCTCCCTGCGGCAGGAATATAACGACAACATCTACCTGGAACGGGACAAGGAGGGGGATTTCGTCACCTTCGTCCGTCCCTCCCTGGATATCCTCTGGAGCACCCGGGTTGTCGATTTGACCCTCGATCTCGGTCTCGAATACGAGAAATACTGGGACAACAGCGACGAGGACGAACTGCGGCCGAGCCAGGGGGCGCGTCTCGACTCCACCTTCAACCTCTATCGCGACGCCCTCTTTCTCCGGGTCACCGATACCTACGAACGCGTACCCATCGACGAAGGGGACAAGGGCGCCGTCGACAACAATCTGGTCAACCTCACCGACAGCAACCGCCTGGAGATCAATCCCTACCTGCTGCTCCAACCCCTGCGCACCCTCCAGGCGCGTTTCGACTATCTCTATGAAAATGTCTGGTATCGGGAAGAGGAAGGGGACGACGCGGAAACCCACCGCTATTCGGCCGTCCTGACCCAGCAGCTCACTCCGCGGATCAGCGCCGATCTCACCGGATCCTTTACCCAGTTCCGTCCCAAGGATGCCAGCCGTTCCCTCCTCGACGACACCGGCGAGGAAGAATACGACCGCACCGATGCCGGCGTCGGCCTGCTCTGGCAGGTGAACGACCAGCTCGCCCTGCGCGGCGACGTCGGCCGCGCCTGGCTCGACTACGAGTTCAGCGACGATTACGATTCCACCCTCTTCGGCGGGCAGGCCGACTACCAGATCTCCGTCGCTTTTTCCGTTGGCGCCGCCTACGAGGAAGACATCTCCGCCAGCGTCGAGGACGGCGCCCGTGAGCGGCAAAAGGCCTCCGCCTATCTCGCTTATGCCGACCGTTCCAATGTGCGTCTCACCGTTTTTCAGACCCGCGACGACTATATCGAAATCGACCGGCGGGATGACGGCATGGGCGCGACCCTGGACGGCGATGTGCCCATCACCAACAAGAAAGGGATCGCCTGGCTGCTCAGCTACACCGACTACGAAGAGGGGGATTTGGAGGAGTACCAGCGCTACGGCGGCCGCCTTGAATTCTACCATCAGCTGCGTCTGGGCCGGGTTTCCCTCGGCTACACCTACAACCGCAACGATTCGGATATCCCCTCGGAAGATTACGACAACAACATCGTCTTCGCGCAGGTGGCTTTAAGGTGGTAAGGCCGAAGACCGAAGGCTGAAGTGTCAGCCTCTTCAGTCTTCAGCCTTACCCCTTCAGTCTTCAGCCTTCTTCAGCCTGGATTCTTCATGTACGAATCTTATTTCGGCCTGACCGTCAAACCTTTTGAGCTGGTCCCCAACCCACGCTTCCTGTTCAACAGCCGCTCGCACAAAAAGGCCATCAGCTATCTCAGGTACGGTTTGCAAGAGCGGGCCGGCTTTATTCTGCTCACCGGCGAGGTCGGTTCCGGCAAGACCACCATCGTTCGCGACCTGATCAACAATCTTGATGCGGACATGGTCCTTGCCATGGTCTACAACACCCGCGCCACCGCCCGGCAGATGCTGGCCATGATCAACGAGGATTTCGGTCTGGAGGTCGGCGGCAAGGACAAGGACAAGGTCACCCTGCTGCGCGATCTCAACGATCATCTCGTGGCCCTGCATGCCGAGCAAAAACGGCCGGTTATCATCATCGACGAGGCGCAAAATCTTTCTCCCGCCGTCCTCGAAGAGATCCGCCTCCTTTCCAATCTCGAAGCGGACAACTTCAAACTGGTGCAGATCGTCCTGGTTGGGCAGCCCGAACTGCAGAAGCTCATCACCCGCCCGGAACTGCGCCAGTTGCGCCAACGCATCAGCGTCCACTGCCATCTCGAACCTCTGACCCGCGAGGAGACCGAGGCCTACGTCTACCATCGCCTGGCCATGGCCGGCAATCGCAACGCCCTGCGCTGGCAGGAAGGCACCTTCGACACCCTCTACGGCTACAGCGCCGGCATCCCCCGGCTGATCAACGTCTTCTGCGATTTCGTGCTGCTCGCCGCCTTTGTCGAGGAAACCCACGACATCTCCCTGGAGATGCTCGAAGAGGTGATCGGCGACGTCTCCTGGGATCGTCAGGTGGAAGCGGCACGCCTGCATCAGGCGTTGGCAGGGGGGGGCGGCGCGGCCGATGAAGGCATCTCCGACCGTCTCTATCGCTTTGAGCAGCGTCTGGCCTCACTCGATGCCATGCACGAGGAAGAAGGCTGGATCGCCCGGCGCCTCGCCGTTCACGAAGAGCTTCTCGAGCGCCTTGCCGACCGCCAGCATGAAGATGCCGAACGGCATGACGCCGGGCTGGAACGGATTCTACGCCAACTCGACGAACTGCAGGGCGCGATTGGTCGGCTCGCGCTCCAGGCGCAACTGGCACCCTCCGCGGCTCAGCCTGCACCCCTGGCCGCAAAACCTCTCCCCGTCGAGCCGCCCCCGGCTCCCAAGGCGCCCTCGGTCCCCGGCCCGTTGCCGAAACGTCGCTGGTTTGGGAGAAGGTAGGGGCGCAGCATGCTGCGCCCCTACGTGGCATCAATGGCAAAATGACGCCACACGCACAGCCCGGGCTTTCATGGTTTTTCCGTAGGGACGGACCAAGTCCGCCCGACTTGATCGTTGGATGTTGATGCATATTGGGCGCACTCGGTGCGCCCCTATCAGGGTGATTGCCGCTATCATGATTACCAACTTCCTCAGTATCGACGTCGAGGATTATTTTCAGGTCTCCGCTTTCGAGAAGGTGTCGCCGCCGGATTCCTGGGACGGATGTGACCTGCGCGTTGTCGCCAATGCCGAGCGGATTCTTGCGTTGCTCGACGGGGCCGGGGTCAAGGCCACCTTTTTCGTCCTCGGCTGGGTGGCCGAGCGTTGCCCGGAACTGGTCCGGCGCATCGCCGCCGCTGGTCACGAGATCGCCAGCCACGGTCACGGCCATCGTCGGGTCGGCACCCTCTCCCGCGCCGAGTTTCGTGACGACATTTGCCGCGCCAAGGGGCGGCTCGAAGAGATCGGCGGATCTGCGGTCCTCGGCTATCGGGCGCCGAGCTATTCCATCTCGCGTCAAACCCCCTGGGCCTTCGACGAACTGCTGGAAGCGGGCTACCGCTACGATTCCAGCATCTTCCCCATGCGCCACGATTTTTACGGCATGGCCGACTGGCCGCGCTTCGCCGGTTACGCGGTAAAGGATGCCGACGGCCAGTGGCGGCCCGGCGAACCGGTGGCGGGGGAAGCCGCGATCCTGGAGTTGCCGATCAGCACCTTGCACCTGGCCGGGAAAAATCTCCCCATCGCCGGTGGCGGCTACTTCCGCCTCCTCCCCTACGCCGCCACGCGCTGGGGACTCAAACGCATCAACGAGGTCGAGGGAAGACCCTTCGTCTTCTACCTGCATCCCTGGGAGTTCGACCCCGCCCAGCCGCGTTTTCAAGGGGCCGGCTGGAAGAGCAACTTCCGCCATTATCTCAACCTCGACCGGACTGAAGGACGGTTCAGGCGATTGCTCGGGGATTTCCGCTTCGGGACGATCCGTGCAGGATTGAATCTGTAACTTCAAGGTCGTCTGGTCCACGGAAGGCACGGAAGACACGGAAGTAGAACCAAAAACAAAAAGATGGTTTTTTTCGGTTTTGAATTTGTCCGTGCTTTCCGTGTCTTCCGTGGAAAAAAAATTTAAAGGATTTACGAGGTTTGTATTGATGAACATTCGGCTCGCCACGGACGCCGACCGCCATATCTGGGACGCTTACGTTCTGAATCACCCCGACGGCAGCCTCTTTCATCTTGACCGGTGGCGGCAGGCGATTGATCGGGCATTCGGCCATCCAAGTCATGCGCTGATTGCCGAAGAGAGGGGGGGCGTGGTCGGCCTGTTGCCCCTGGGGGAGATTAATAGTCGCTTCTTCGGGCACTATCTGGTTTCCGCCCCCTTCGCCGAGCTCGGCGGACCGCTGGCCGACACCCCCGAAACGGCCGTAAAACTTCTGGAGAAGGCGGCGGAAATCGGCCGGGAGCGGAATTGCGCCTATGTCGAGCTGAAGAACAGGCAGCCCCTGGACGGCCTGCCGACCAAGGATCTCTACGTCAACTTCAGCAAGGCGATCCTGCCCGAGGTCGAAGCCAATCTCGCCGCCATCCCCCGCAAATCCCGCGCCGCCGTGCGCAAAGGGATCGACGAGGGGCTGACCGCCGCCTTCGGCCACGATCAATTCGACGCCTTCTACGAGGTCATGGCCCAAAGCTACCATCAGCTGGGCACCCCGATCTTCGCCAAAGGGTTTTTCCGAGCGTTTCTCGAGGTCTTCGGCGACGACGTTGAAGTCATGGTGGTGCGCGAACGAACGGGCGTCCCGGTGGCTTGCGTGCTGACCTTCTATTTCAAGGACCGGGTCATGCCTTACTACGCCGGCTCCCTCTGGGAATACCGCCGACTTTGCCCCAACGACTTCAAATACTGGGAGCTGATGAAGCGTGCCTGCGAGCGGGGCTGCAAGGTGTTCGACTACGGGCGCAGCAAAATCGACACCGGCTCCTTTAGTTTCAAGAAGCACTGGGGCTTCGAGCCGACCCCCCTGGCTTATCAGTACCAGCTGATCAACGCCGACGAGATGCCGAACCTCAGCCCGACCAACCCTAAATATCAACGGAAGATCGAGCTGTGGCGCAAAATGCCGCTGGCTCTGAGCAAACTCGTTGGGCCGCCGTTGGCCAAATATCTGGCATGAAATCGAGCGCGGCGCGGGCCTTCGGGCCGCCCCTGCTACTGATGGGGTTGATCTTCGTCCTCTCCTCCATCCCTGGCCGGGTGGAAGAGGGCATGTTTCGGGTGCTCACCGAACTCGACCCGCCCTGGCAGAACCTGCTGCACATTCCCGTTTTCGGTCTGGTGCAGTACCTCTGGCTGCGGGGTTTCGCGCTGAACGGGAAGACCGGCAAGGCCGCTGTCGTCCTGAGTTTCTTCTTAACCATCGGCTACGGGGCGCTCGACGAACTGCACCAGTATTTCGTTCCCGGTCGTTACGCATCGCTCCTTGATGTACTGCTCGACGGGGGTGGCGCGGTGCTGGGAGTGTTGGGGTTTTGGGTGCTTCGGAAGATACGTGACGACAGCTCCAAAAACGTTTAAGGCCTTTTATCCACGGAAAACACGGAAGGCACGGAAGGAAAACCGAAAGGTCAAAACCTGGGTTTTAGACAGGATAAAGGCGGATAACTGCGGATAAAGGCAGGATGAATCTTTGGATTTTAGATTTTAACATCCGATTTTATCCGCTCTTATCCTGTCAAAGAAGATTTTAAAGACTTGGTTTTTGGACAGGATAAAGGCGGATAACTGCGGATAGAACCGGATAAATCTTTGGGCTTGTGGTTTTAACATCAGCCTTTATCCGCCCTTATCCCGTCAAAAAAAGACTTTAAAAGACTTTGTTTTTAGACAGGATAAAGGCGGATAACTGCGGATAAGGGCAGAATAAATCTTTGGATTTTAGATTTTATTATCCGATTTTATCCGCTCTTATCCTGTCAAAAAAAAGATTTTCAAGCTTTTGTCCGTGATTTCCGTGTCTTCCGTGGACATAAAAAGGATTTGCCCGTGAAGATTCTCTATCTCTGCCACCGTATTCCCTATCCCCCCAACAAGGGGGACAAGATTCGCTCCTTCAACGAGGTGCGTTATCTCGCGGCGCGGCATGAGCTCGATCTGCTCTGCCTGGCCGACGACCCCGGGGATCTGAAGTATCGCGCCGAGTTGGAGAAGATCTGCCGTCGGGTCGAGGTCTTCCCCCTCGATCCGACCCGGGCCAAGGTGCGCGGGCTGCTCTCCCTGGCCAAAGGCAACAGCCTTTCGGCGGGCTACTTTCATCAGCGCGACATGCAACAGTGCTGCGACCGCCTGCTGCAAGAAGGGGATTACGACGCCGTCCTCTGTTTCTCCTCGACTATGGCCGAATACCTCTTCCGCGCCGCCCCTCAGAAAAAAAGTCCCAGGCGGGTCATGGATTTCTGCGACGTCGATTCGGACAAGTGGCTGCAGTACGCCGCCGAATCCCGCATCCCCCTGACTTGGCTCTACCGCCTGGAAAACCGGCGACTGGCCGACTACGAACGGGGGATTTACCGGGCATTCGACCATTCGGTGTTGATCTCCGAAGCCGAAGCTCTTCTCTTCCGCGGGATCTGTCCTGAGGCCCGGGATATCGCCGTCATCCCCAACGGGGTCGATTACGACTATTTTTCCCCCGAGCGGGAGAGCACGCGGGTACTGTCGGTCGATACGCCGAACCTCGTCTTTACCGGCGCCATGGACTATCACGTCAACGTCGACGGTGTGTGCTGGTTCTGTCGCGAAATCTGGCCGCTGCTGAAAAAGGATTTCCCCCCCCTGCGTTTCACCATCGTCGGCAGTAAGCCGACCCCGGCGGTCCTCGCCCTGGCGAAACTGGATGGAGTCGCCGTCACCGGCTTTGTTGACGATGTCCGACCCTACTATCGGGACGCGGACGTCTGTGTTATCCCTTTGCGTCTGGGCAGGGGAGTGCAGAACAAGGTGCTCGAAGCCCTGGCCATGGGCAAGGCGGCGGTTGCCACGGCCAAAGCCAACGCCGGGATTCAGGCTGAGGACGGCACCCACCTGCGCCTCGCCGACTCCCCCCGGGATTTTGCCGCCGCCGTCGCTACCCTGTTGCGCGATCCCAGTCAGCGGCAAACCCTTGGCGGGAACGCCCGGCGCTTTGTGACGGAACGTTACGACTGGGCGACGAACATGGAAAAATTGGAAAAATTGTTGATGACGGTGTAGGGGCGCAGCTGCGCCCTTACGATAAACGACGGCCAAACAGGGCGACCCATGGGTCGCCCCTACGGGGTAAATTCATCCATGAAAATTCTCCATGTTCTCGACCACAGCCTGCCGCTGCACAGCGGTTACACTTTCCGCAGCCAGAGCCTCTTTCGCGCCCAACGGGGGATGGGGTTTGAGCCGGTGATCGTCACCTCGCCCAAGCACGAGGCCGATCTCAAAGGGGATGCGCCCCGGCGGGAGGAGATCAACGGTTTCACCTACTACCGCAGCGGCGCCGTGCCCAGCTTTTCCGTTCCCTTCGTCGGCGAGTTGTGGCTGATGCACGTCCTCTCCCGGCGGATTCTCGAAGTCGCCCAGGCCGAGCAGCCCAACCTCATCCACGCCCATTCGCCGGTCTTGAACGCCATCCCCGCCCTCTGGGCCGGGCGCAAACTCGGGCTGCCCGTGGTCTACGAAATCCGCGCCTTCTGGGAGGATGCCGCCGTCGATCACGGCACCTACGTCGAAGGCTCGTGGAAGTACAAGCTGACCCAGACCATCGAAACCATGGTCTGCACCCGCGCCGATCAGGTGGCGATTCTCTGCGACGGACTTAAGCAGGATCTGGTGCGCCGGAACATCCCCGCGCAAAAGATCACCCCGGTTTTCAACGGTGTCGATGTCGAAAATTTCCAATCTTGCCCGGTGGATGGCGATTATCAGAGGGAGTGGCAACTGGCCGGGAAGAAGGTGATCGGTTTCATCGGCTCCTTCTACCGCTACGAAGGGCTCGACCTGTTGGTCAAGGCCTTTGCCCGCATCGCCAAGGAAGATAAGGATGCCGTGCTGCTGCTCGTCGGCGGCGGCGAGATGGAAGGGGAGCTGGCGCAACTCATCGCCGGGCTCGAACTCGGCAAGCGCGTGATCATGCCCGGCCGTATCCCCCACGAACGGGTGCCCGGGGTTTACGCCATGATCGATGTCCTCGCCTATCCCCGTTACTCCATGCGCCTCACCGAACTGGTCACGCCTCTGAAACCGCTGGAAGCGATGGCCATGGGCAAGGCCCTGGTCGCTTCCGACGTTGGCGGCCACAAGGAACTGATCCGCCACAACGAAACCGGCCTGCTCTTCAAAGCCGGCGACGAAGGTGCCCTGGCCGGGGAACTGAAGCGCCTGCTCAAAGACGGCGAACTGCGCGAGACCTTGCAGCGGCAGGGAAGGGAGTGGGTCAGCCGCCATCACACCTGGGAAAAGACCACCGCCGTCTACCGCGACATCTACGCCCGCGCCCGCGTCGCGCGGGGCTTGTAGGCTTTTGTCCACGGAAAACACGGAAAGAAAACCGCAAGGTCAAAGGCTGGGTTTTTAGACAGGATAAAGGCGGATAACTGCGGATAAAGGCAGGATGAATCTTTTGGGATTTGGTTTTAAACATCCGACTTTATCCGCCTTTATCCCGTCAAAAAAAGATTTTCAAGATTGTGGAGGATTCGTGACTGAACAGGAATACATCGACGGCATGCTCACCCGTACCGGTCTGTTCATGGACCGGGCCGCGCTCGATACGGTACGTAACACCACCTTTGCCATCGCCGGACTCGGCGGGGTCGGAGCGATTACCGCCGAACTGCTTGCCCGTTGGGGGGTGAAAAAATTCCGCCTGCTCGATATGGACCGCTACGAGGATTCCAACCTCAATCGCCAGCTCTTCGCCACCTCGAAAACCCTGGGGCGGACCAAGGTTGAAGTCTCGGCCGAGCGCATCCGCGAGATCAACCCCTACGCCGAAATCGAAATGACCGTCATCGACATGGTCACCAACGACAACGCCCGGCCCTTTGTCGACGGCGCCGGCATGGTCATCCAGAATGCCGATCGCCCCTCGGCCAAGCTCCTTTATCTTGCGGCCCGCGACCTCAAGGTGCCGCTGGTCAACGGCTACGCCACCGTCACCGGCGGGCGGGTGCAGGCCTTCGACTACCGTAATTCCCCCTGCGAGAGTGTTATCGAAAAGTACTGGCACAAGCACAAGATGCAGGCCATGAAACCCCTCACCGAAATGTCGGTGGAAGAGGTCAAGGAGTTCGACCAAAAATTCGTCCACGCCACCGCACCGTCCCTCAACTTCGTCACCAATCAGGTCGGCTGCCTCATCGTCGCCGAGGCGATCAAACTGCTCACCGGGCAGGGGCGTTCGGCCCAGTATCCCTGGTTTGTGGAGTTCGACACCTTCACCTGCCGCATGCGCCGCCGCCACAGCCTTTCCCCCTTCGAACCGGGGAACGTCAAACGGATCAAAGGCTTGGTCGAGAAAGTGCTGAAGAAAAGCTGAAGGGCGATTTTGGACAGGATAAAGGCGGATAACTGCGGATAGAACCGGATAAGTCTACGGATTTAAGATTTTAACATCAGCCTTTATCCGCCCTTATCCCGTCAAAAAAATGGTTTGTTATGAATTATTCCGAGTTAACGGAAAAGATCATTGGCTGTGCCTATCGTGTGTACAACAACATGGGGGCCGGTTTTCTTGAGAGTGTCTACGAAAAATGTCTAGCCATTGAATTGGAAAACGTCGGTTTGCAGGCCGAGTTTCAAACTCCGATAGCGGTCTATTATGCCGACCGGCAAGTAGGCAGCTTTATTGCCGATATCGTCGTCGCTGGATGTGTCATCGTTGAATTGAAAGCCGTGCGTACCTTGAACCCTGCACATGAAGTTCAATTGGTCAATTATCTTGCGGCAACTAAGATTCCTGTTGGGTTATTGATCAATTTCGGCGAGGCCAAGGTTGAAATAAAACGACGGGTGTTGGATCTGAACCATTTATAAACATGTTTTTAGACAGGATAAAGGCGGATAACTGCGGATAGAACCTGATAATTCTTTTGGTTTTCGGTTTTAACATCCGATTTTATCCGCTCTTATCCCGTCAAAAAGATTTTAAAAGATTGGTTTTGGACAGGATAAAGGCGGATAACTGCGGATAGAACCGGATAAATCTTTGGGCTTGTGATTTTAACATCCGATTTTATCCGCCCTTATCCCGTCAAAGAAGATTTTAAAAGATTGGTTTTGGACAGGATAAAGGCGGATAACTGCAGATAAAAGCAGGATAAATCTTTGGGGTTTGGGTTTTAAACATCAGATTTTATCCGCCTTTATCCCGTCAAAAACAAGATTTTCAAGATTTTGTCCGTGTTTTCCGTGCCTTCCGTGGACTGAAAGAAGGTTTTAAGTCCATTGGTAACAAGGATTTGTTCGAGGGGGCATGAAGGGAAGGGCGTGGGTGGGGTGGCTTTGTCTGGGTTTCAGTCATAGGATCTCAGCGGTGAGTGCCCAAGAATATGGGATATAAAACATGATATTGGAATTTTTTATATGGCTTTGACCACCCTGTTATTTCTCGCAATTTTCATGCTCTGCCTGTTGGGGAGCATTTTCTATCACCCCATGCTGGGGGTGGTGGGTTATGTGATGACCTATATCATTGCCCCCGCCAGCCAATGGTGGGGGAGTAGTCTGGCACAGATGGGATTACGCTACAGTCTGTTCATGGCGCTTGCTATTGCCTTGGGGATGATTTTTCAAAGTAAAAAACTGAACTTCACCACCAAGCTTCATGGTCAAGAAAAACTTTTTTTACTGCTGATCGGCTGGATATTTCTCTCAACATATATAGGCCTCCCCGGTTACGAGGGGGATAATTTCGCTATCAAGTTGTTTAAGGTCTGGATTTTTCTGTGGATGCTGATTCGGATTGTGGATAGTCAGAAAACCTTTGAGATGTTTCTTTGGTCGCTCGTGCTGACGACCGCGTATGTTGGTTTCGATGCACTTGGTGCCTCGACGGCACAATATGGACGTATTTCGGCGGGAGTCGGAGGCTCTGATTTTGCCGAAGGGAATTTTCTAGCTGCTCATTTCGCCATGGTGCTGCCGTTTATTGGTGTTTTTTTTATGAAAGGGTCAAGATATCAAAAGATCGTTCTGCTTTTTGCAGCGGTGTTGATAGTCAACGGTATAGTTCTTTGTCGATCTCGTGGAGTATTTATTGCCATTGTTCTGGGTATTGTTGCCGCCGTTTATCTGGCACCCAAGGTGTGGCGTTCAAGAATTGTTATTTTAGTTCTTGTAGGTTTGATAGGTGGATCTTTTCTTGTTGATGAAGGTTTTGTCGACCGGATGGATCGTATCAATCCGGACATCACGAACATCGAAGCGCAAGATGACTCAGCGGCGGGTCGAATACTCGCGTGGAAAGCAGCTATTTCCATGGCAAAAGAACACCCTTTGGGGATTGGTCAAGGTAACTTTACACGCTATGTTGGTTCATATCAGCCCAGTATTCCAGGGAAGGATGCACACAATACCTATCTTAGGGCTTTGGCCGAACTAGGGTTCCCAGGGTTGTTTTTGATTGGCGCAATGATCTGGAATGCCTTCAAAAAGGTGCGAGAGCAAAAAAGACGCGTTGTGGCGTCTGATTTGTCGCATGACCTTCCCATGTACGCCTATGCCCAGACGGTGGCCCTGGTGATTTTCCTGGCGGCGGGGATGTTCATTACCGAAACCTATATCGAGGAATTTTACTGGTTGCTGATGTTCCCGGTATTGCTTGAGCGGGTGGTGGATGGGCAGATGCGGGACCGGGGGTTGGTGGATGACGGAGTGGTTGCCGGGCAGCGGGAGATCGCGGGATTGTTCGAGGGGGTAAACGCAAGGTAATGGCCAAGGATTATTCCAAGCTCTTTGATACCAAGCATCTGAATGCCGACCTGAAAAAACGGTCGTTGAAAAGTGGCGCTGTGACCCTGACTTCGCAGGGGATGATGTTCGTCATTCAACTTGCCTCGACCATGATTTTGGCGCGGATTCTGACGCCGCAGGATTACGGGAAGTTGGCGATGGTGGTGTCGATTACCGGCCTCGCCTCGATTCTGAGCAATCTCGGTTTGTCGACGGCGACGATTCAGCGGGCGGAAATCACTCATGAGCAGGTCAGCACCCTGTTCTGGATCAATACCGCCATTGGCGCCCTGGTGACGGTGGTCATCGCCTCCCTTTCGCCAGTGGTGGCGTGGTTTTACCAGACGCCGGAACTGGTCTGGATGATGCTGGCGCTGTCGAGCAATTTTTTTATCAACGGCATGACCGTGCAGCATTCGGCGTTGCTCAATCGCCAGATGAAGTTTTATGCCCTGGCCAAGATTCAGGTGCTTTCGACCCTGATCGGCATCGCTTCGGCGATTGTCGCCGCGAAATACGGGCTGGGATATTGGGCGCTGGTGATTAACAGTGTCGTGACGTCGGTGGCCAGTGCTATAGGGGCCTGGCTTTCTTCGGGGTGGATGCCGGGGATACCTCGGAAGAGTGCCGAGGTTAAGGCCATGGTCAAGTTTGGGTCGGATCTTGTGGGGTTTAATGTTGTCAACTATTTTTCCCGCAACCTCGATAATATTCTAATTGGACGTTATCACGGAAGTGCGGAGCTTGGTTTTTATAGTAAAGCTTATCAGCTGTTGATGATGCCCATAACTAATTTACGCGATCCGATGAATAAAGTCGCAATGCCGGCATTAAGCAGATTACAAGATGACCCAGAGGAATATCGAGATTATTACAAAAAATACGTTTCAATATTAAGCTTTGTCACTATGCCGCTGGTTGTTTTTTTATTCATTTTTTCTAGTACAATTATAAAAATATTTCTTGGTGATAAATGGTTGCTGGCAAGTGACTTATTTAGAATACTAGCAATAGTTTCATTTATGCAGCCAGCAACATCCACAAGAGGACTTGTTTTGCTGACAACAAGTCAAAGTAGAAAATATTTATTTGTTGGTTTTGTGAGCTCAATAATTGTTTGTGCAAGTTTCGTGATTGGAGTTAACTGGGGTGCAAGAGGTGTAGCTATTGCTTACGCAGTTGAAACTTATATTTTTATGGTCCCATTATTGATGTATTCTTTTCATAAAACACCTGTTAATCTGTTTGATTTCATTGATTCTGTTTATGCGCCAATTCTAGCAAGTCTTTTTATGGGAAGTTTATGTCACTTATTTTATATTAATGCAAATAACTATAATGATTATTGTGTGATTTTAATTGGTTTTATTATCGCGTTGATTTCATATTTCACGATATTTATAATTTTTTTTGGTGGTAAAAAACAATTGTTATATTGCTTAGACTATTTTAAAAAAATAAAAGAAAAAAAATTTTGATGCAGGCCTATTGCTAGATTAATGATAACTATTATTTGATTGATGTTGATTTTTTATTAAGTCAATGACTATTAAAGGGATTTCTATATGCGCTTATTTCATAAACTCCAGAAGGCACGTCTATTATATAAGGCAAAAATTCTAAATAATGGGATCAAAGTATTCTGGTGGAGAAAGAATAAAAATTTTGGTGACTTGTTAACTCCCGAACTGTTTTGTAGCTATGGTTATACCCCACTATATTCAGATGTTAAAGAGGCCGATATTGTCGTAGTTGGAAGTTTGATTCATATGCTTCCGAGCGATTATTCAGGTATTATTTTAGGAACTGGACTGATAGACGATACAAAAGCAAGCCTTAAATATGCTAAATTTGTATCAGTGAGAGGTGAGTTGTCAAAAAAAAATCTCGAACTTCCCTTGAGTACACCGACGGGTGATATGGGCTTATTAGCTGGAAGGCTGTTGCGATCAAGACTCGTAAAAAAAGAATATTCTGTTGGTATTGTACCCCATTTTGTCGACAAGAATAATCCTTGGTTGACAGAGAAAAAGATTGAGCTAGGGGCAAGTGGTTGTATTATTGATGTACAAAATTCAGCTAAGAATGTAATTAGTTGCATATCAAAATGTGATCTAATTGTGTCGTCATCATTACATGGTATCATAGTTGCTGATGCGCTCGGAATACCAAACGTATGGATTGAACTATCGGACAAGGTAATAGGTACTGGTTTTAAATTTGACGATTATAATTCGTCTATTGACTATGAACAAATACCATTCAGGGTAAAACCGACAACTAAAATAATTGAATTGGAATTAAGCAAATCAAATAAGAATAGTGATCGTATTTCAGAAAAAATAAATCAGTTAGATTCTCTGTTTCGAAAGACATTATTGTCAATTGGAAATAACAAAAGAAACTGATTCAATAAAATGATTTCTGTTGTATTGGCAACGCATAATGGTGAAAAAACTCTACCAATCACATTGGACGCATTTTGCCAATTGGAATTGCCCGAAATTGGTGTGGAGTTTATTGTCGTGGACAATGCAAGTAATGACAGTACTTCATCGATAATAAAAGAATATTTAGAAAAAATACCGTTGAAATATTTTTATGAAAGAAGAAAAGGAAAAGTATTTGCCATTAATAAAGGCTTGGAAGAGGCGCGCGGTGATTTAATTGTATTGACCGATGATGACGTTGTACCCGTGAAATCATGGTTATCAGCATTTCTTATTGCGGCCAATCAACATCCTGAGGCAGCTCTTTTTCTTGGTCAGATCAGACCTTATTGGTTAGGCCACCCACCAACATGGTTAAAACAGTTGACAGATATTGGTCGTTCATGCGGTTGTACGCCGATCACGATGCCTGAGGGTAATGTGCCTTACCATTTAGCGAAGGGCGCAAATATGTTGGTTCGGAAGGAAGTATTCCAAAAAGTTACCTTAAGGGAAGATTTATGGATTGCTGGTCAAGATGCCGCCGGGGGAGAAGACACTGATTTTGCGAAAAAGGCATATGAACTTGGTTTTGGGCTTTGGTTTACTCCCAATGCAAAAATCGCTCACATTGTACAACCTCGAGAAATGACTGTCAGGGCAGTATGGAAGCGGTATTATAGGATTGGCCGTTCTATTGCAGCGGTTCAATCTGAGCCCCTAATTAAGCCAAAAAAGATTTTTGGCTACCCTGCATGGCCATTCCTTCATATCGCGAAGAGATGCTTGATAGTGATTGGGAATATTATACTTTTTAAAAAATATGGTGCTATGGTTGAGATCATTAATATTGCTACAACATGGGGAAGGTATATAAGGCGTTCTGGCAAGTAGACTTTTTGAGGTGATTAATAATGTCTATCAGATGATTTAAAATTCTCGTCGCATGTGCATTATTAACAGTGTGCTTTTTAGCAAAAATATTTTTAAGAAAGCCCTGATATGAATAAAGAAAAATATAATCTGATATGCTTTGGATTGATGCCATGGAGTAATATGTGGAAGAGAACTCAAAGTGTATTTTATCATATGAGTAGTTTTGAAATATTTGAACGTTCTTTATATGTTAACCCAGAAAAATACCCGAACTATAGTAGTTTTTATCTTAAAAAACTACAGCCGAAAGAATATGGCTATGTAAATATCGTGAATTCAGAAAAGATATTTGAATATACTCCCGTCCATTTCGTGCCATTATCATCAAGGTCCGAAATCTTTAAATCAATTGAAAGCTACTTCTATGGAAGGTTGTTTCGAGATTTCAACGGAGATCTGCCATATGTTCTTTATTTGAATTGCCCTAATACTCACCTTACAAGTCTGATTGAACAACTGATACAAAATTCAACTTTGACTATTTTTGATTATTCTGATGACTTTCTTGAATATAAGCTAAATAAAAGTGGTTTAGCTATTTATAGACGTAATATAGAGAAATTTACGGAAAAAGCTGATATCATCACGTATGTTAATGACCATGTAGCGAATAAATATCAATTTCCTGACAAGAAAAATTTAGTACTTAGAAATTCTACAAATTATGATAATTTTAATCGTAATGCTTACAGCACAATCGATGAAATAGAGAAAATAAAAGAAAAATATAAGTATATTATTGGCTACAGTGGATGGGTTAACGAGAGTCGTGTCGATTATGACTTAATTGACTACCTATCAGAAAATAGACGTGATTGTGCTTTTTTGTTTGTTGGGCCATACGATAAAACTTTTGTTGATAAATTCAAAAAAGTAGAAAATATATTTATTTTTGAGCCCGTAAGTTATGACGTATTGCCAAATTATATCAATTATTTCGACGTTTCAATAGTACCTTTTCTCGTCAATGAACATACAAATGGTAACGATTTGTTGAAATATCATGACTATATGAGCATGGGAAAAACAATAGTAAGTACAAACATCAAGACAGCCGAGGAAATCAAAAATCTGATTTATGTTGCTGATAGCCATGAAACATTTCTTGCCTACCTCGAGTCTATTTTGCAAGAAAAACTTTATAAAAATGTGGATGTGCTTAAAAGCTTTGCCAAGGAAAATTCATGGGAAAATAGGTCTAAGCTTCTTTTATATGAAATTGAATCAAGTCTTAAAATGATGAGGTGAGGTTGATGCCCGATCTTATATCAGTGATAATACCCACATTTAATAGAGAGAAAACTATAAGCAGAGCAATCGAAAGTGTATATTCTCAAGAATATAAGAATATTGAGCTTATAATAGTTGATGATTTTTCAAAGGATAACACATTTACTATCGTTACTGATCTGCAAAAAAAATTTCAAAATCTTAAATATCTAGTAAATCAACGGTCGAAAGGGGCATGTGGGGCAAGGAATACAGGTATTCTAAATTCAAACGGTAAATATGTTGCATTCCTCGATTCTGACGATGAGTGGTTGCCGAGTCATCTAAGTTTGCGGCATGCAATATTGTCTAAAAAAGATGTCAATGTTGTTTTTGGTGACTTTTATATTGTTGATGATGCATCAAAAAAAAACATCGGTGTTTTTTTCGAAAACAAGAGAACTCTTAGGGAATTACCTTCAATTCGGGAAAATGATGTAGTTTATATTGAGAGTAGTATCGCAATCCCTCTTATCCAGGAAAATTTTTTTCACCTCGGAACAATCATGTTGCCGAGATCTCTCGCGGCAGAAAATTTATTTCGTGAAGATATTGTTTACGCAGAAGACCGGGATTTTGGCATTAGGTTGTCACTAAGCCATGGGATTAAATTCGCCTATATTACTGTCGTGACATATTGCCTCTATAAGCATGGGGATAGTTTAACTACGGATAATTATGAAAATGATATAAAGAAGTGGAATGATTTAATTCTCTTGTTTGATGGATATCGAAAAAGTAATCAATTTAACAGTAGTGAGAACCGAAAAATAGCTAAAGAATTAAAGAAAATCCATCATACTGTGGCTATCTGTAAAAGAAAGTACGGGATGTATTCTGATGCCCTTATGTATTGTTTAGATAGTTTGAATTATGGCATCTGTTTCAATGACTTTATAGAATTTTCAAAATCTTTTATCTGTCTTATTTTTAAAAGAGATCACAGAAATTGAGGTGCTTATGAAAAAAACACTATTGATAGCGATTCTAGTCCTTCTTTTTTCTGGCACTAATGTAAATGCAAAAAATCTTATGCATCCTCTAAATGAGAGAAATGTCGCAATCGGATTAATGCCACGTCCAAAATACTATCCAGAGGTACCACGTGTAACAGCTGTTTATGCTAAATACTTGTATGATCAAGGGCAAGGCTTTTTTATCGCTGTTAGTACACATGACATTCAAATCGTCGGTGGTATCCAAATGACTGAACGAGAGGTATGGGATACGGATTTTAGTAAAATAAAAATCCCGGACAATAAAATTGTTTTTGTTTACTGACCATGAGGCCCCCATGAGGGAACGAGCGCCCGTGCGGCGTCGCAAATTATAGGTCAATTCAAGAAGGCTGGGAAAAAGAATCCTGTATTCGTAATCATTAGGGGTGATACGGCAATGCGTGAAGCGGGTTTCATTTTCAATCGGCAGTTTTCCAGATAATTTAGATTCGACATTGGGGCTTGTTTGTTTTTATGAAAAATGTACTGCTCATAGCGTTCGAATATCCACCAGGTAAGGGTGCAGGTGTCGAGAGACCGTTGTCCCTCAGCAAGTATTTGCCTGAATTTGGATGGCAACCTATAGTTTTGACTGTCAAGCCAACAGCTTATGATTTTATCGATGAATCGAGAACAATTCCTTCCTGTGCTTCAGAAAATCTGTATCGTGCTTTTTCTTTTAATGCAGCTCGTGACTTCTCTTTTAAAGGGAAATATCTAAAAATATTGAGTGCCCCGGATCGTTGGTCGACTTGGTTTTTTGATGGTTATTTTAAAGGAAGAGATATCATTAAAAAACATAGGCCAGACATTGTTTGGTCAACGTATCCTATTGCGACATCACATGCTATTGCGTTGGCCCTAAAAAAAACTCATGGAATTCGATGGGTAGCAGATTATCGTGACCCAATGTCTTTCCATTATAAAAAAACTAATGATAGTACAATAAGTAAGTACATTGATCGTGAAACCATAAAATACTCTGATTCTGTAACCTTTGTTACAGGCCACATGAAAAAACTCTATTCCGATAAGTATGAAATTTACCAAAATAAATTCAACGTCATTGAAAATGGATTCAATGACGAATTTTTCAATGGTTTAGAACCTGATAAAAATGACAATAGAGGTATTTTTAAAATTCTCCATAGTGGTGCAATTTATGAAAATGGGAGAAATCCAAAAATAGTTTTTGAGGGACTCAAGATCCTAAAAAATCAACAAAAAATTTCAAATGAATCTTTCAGGTTGTTGTTCCGGGGGGCCAGAGCCCCTGAAAAATATATTGAATATGCCGCTAATGCTAATGTTCTTGATTTGGTAGAGTTTTTGCCGAGTATCGACTACCGAAATAGCCTAATAGAGATGTTGACTGTCGATGCGCTGCTTGTCATACAGGGTGAGACCTATAATAACCAAATACCTGGTAAGGTTTATGAATACCTACGCGCTAAAAAGCCGATCATATCGAATTCACCAGTAAATAGCGCTGTCGGTCAGTTCGTAAGTAGGTTTGACTTCTGTTTCGTATGTGATACTCCACAGACGGTCGCGTCTTCTATAGACAAGGTTATTTCTGGGACTTTTAACTACGACTACGATATTAGTGAATTTTCCAGGCGAACTAAGGCAAAACAATTTGCCAATTTGTTTAACACTCTCAGTGAATCGTCTTTGTAATTCTATCATCGCTAACCATTGGAATAAATGCATGGAAGTCGGGTGGGTTCATATCAGACGTTTCCTCGATGAAAATTATAAAAATATCGAATATCAATCGAAAATATGGACAAGGATAGGTTTTCCATGCTTCGGAGAACTCTACAGTAAGTTAAAAACATCGACTGTTTTCGATTGCAAAAAATATTTAAAATGCCTAGAGGAAAATATCAGCAGTAGAGCAGATGACATCGATCTTAGATCTTTTTTTTATCTAAGTATCGTTAATCAAATGTTCATATCAAAAACTATTCATTCGAATTTGCATGGATGCGATATTCTTCTTGCTAATAAAGTAAAATCGTTTTTTTCTGAATATAAGGAATCAGAATTCCCGCCACTTAACAAAGATTCTGGTGTGATTCCTGTCTTAATCTTTTCCGGTAAATTCATACCCCTTAAAACCTATCATGCTAATATCGCCGGCATCCCAAGGTCGATATTTTTCGATTTGAAAGGGTGGGATAAGGTCTCTGCTTTCAAGTATATTCTTTTTAGGGTTAAAGGATTTTCTCCCTTGCTTGAATTGCATCTGCCGAAGTTGGAAAATGCAAGATTTTCGGCAGATCTCTACTATGATGATTGCTTGCTTACTTCATATGTTTTGCATAGAAATAAACATATCAAAGGAACAATGCAAATGGGCTGGTATATCGACCCGGTCCTAAAAGAGATAAGTCCCCACTTAGGTGAGATAGGGGAGTTGGCCCGTAAATTCGGTTCGTTGGTTCTGTGTGTTGGTGCCGATGACGCTGCCGTGTTGGATGCAACAATGAAGAGCACAAAAAGACGAAAATTATACGAAGAAGGTTTATATCAACCAAAGCGGTTCCTCCGGTTATGGTCACGAACAGACGTGTTTAAACATTTCCCGGAGGTTGATTTGGACAATGTCATTTAAAACTAATGTTCTTTACTGTCTAAAATATGTTGGCTTTTTTAAGTTATCAAAATTGTTAACAAAAGATAGATTGCGTATTTTGTGCTATCATGGGGTGTCAATTGACGATGAGCATCTTTTTAATCCTCTCTTGTTCATGCGAGAGCAAACCTTTAATTCACGAATTGAGTACCTAAAAAAAGAAAAATGCAATGTAATATCATTAAGCGATGCATGTAACCATATTGAAAATAAGGAAATTACCTCTAATTCCGTTGTTATCACGTTTGATGATGGTTGGTATCATACTTTTTCTAAGTCGATTCCGGTTGTCCAGAAGTATTCATTCCCGGCAACTATTTATATAACCAGTTATTATTCACTGAAAAAGGTTAGCGTCCTCAATGTTGTGGTTCGGTATCTCACCTGGAAGGCCAATAAAAACAATTTTAATCCGAAAGTCTGTTTCTGTAACAACGGCGACAATGTTTCTGTAAAAGACGAAAACGGTCGCCTTTGCCAAGATAATGTTCTGAATTATATTGAATCTCTGCAGACCTTGCCTGAACGGACAGCAGCGGTAATGAATTATGCAGAGTATTTAGGTTTCGATGGGAAGGGAATTTTAGAAAAAAAAGTTTTTAAATTAATGGATGATGAAGACATACGCCAAGCGTCTATGGCCTGCGTAGATATTCAGCTTCATACATATCGGCACAGATTCCCTGCTGACGATTTGTCTGAACTTTTTGAAGAAGTTACTAACAATCGCAAACATCTTGAACCATTGGTAAATAAGAGATTAGTCCACCTCTGCTACCCCAGTGGTGAATATTCTCTGAATACTTTAGAAGAATTGACTCGCCTTGATATCAAATCGGCTGTTACTTGTGAACCAGGTCTCGCATCATCAAAAACAAATCTATTAGCCATACCAAGATTCTTGGACGGCGAAAATATTTCGCAAATCGAATTTGAGGCGGAACTATCAGGCCTTTTAGAAATCCTCAGAAACATCAGAAGTACAATCAAATATATATCCCGTTCATTTGGATTTGGATCTTGATGCCCCCTTCACCGAAAACCATCTGCCTCGTTTCCCCCTTCCCCCCACCCATGGGTGGCATGGCGATTCAGGCCGTCAAGCTGGCAGCCCTGCTCGAAGGGGCGGGTTTTCGGGTGCTATGCGTGCGCACCAACACCGAGTTTCCGGCGGCATTGGCCTTTGTCCGGAACATCCCCGGACTGCGCACCCTGGTCAACTCGCTGCTTTTTCTGCTCCATCTGCACGGGGCGGCGCGTCAGGCGCAGGTTGTCTACTTTCTCACCGGTTTCTTCAACTTCTTCTTCTGGATCACCTATCCGGCTCTGCTTCTCTGCAAGCTCGCCGGCATCCCTGTCATCCTCAGCGCGCGGGGGGGGGCGGCGGCGGATTTTTTCGCCCGCTACAAGCCGCTGGTCGCGCCGGTTCTGCGCCGCGTCGAGCGCATCACCACGCCCTCGGGTTTTCTGCAACAGGCTTTTGTCGACGCCTTCGCCATCACCCCGACCATCGTCCCCAATATCGCCGACCTCGACCAATTCCGTTTCCGTCGACGGGAACCTCTCGCGCCCCGGCTCATCGTCACCCGCAGCCTGGAAGAGATCTACAACGTCGCCTGTGTCATCCGTGCCTTTGCCCGGGTACGGGCGCGCTACCCAGAGGCGACGCTGGCGGTGGTGGGGGACGGCGGCGAGCGGCGGATGCTGGAAAATCTGGCCCGCGAACTGGGAGTGGCATCGGCGACCACCTTTCACGGCCGCATCGACCACGCCGGCATCCAGGCCCTGTACGACGCCAACGACATTTCGGTCAACGCCTCCAACGTCGACAACCTGCCGGGCACCATCCTCGAAGCCTACGCCTGCGGCTTGCCGGTCGTCTCTACCCGCGCCGGGGGCATTCCCTACATGGTCGCGGACGGCGTGACCGGGCTGCTGGTCGATCTCGACGATGACGAGGCCCTGGCGGCGCGGGTGATCGATCTGCTCGAAAACCCTGATCTCGCCCAACGCCTGATCGCCAACGGCCGCAAGGAATGCGAAAAATATTCCGCCGACCGGGTGCGGGAGGCGTTGTTGCCGTTGGTGACGGAGGTTGTTTCATCGTAGGGGCGACCCGGCGGGTCGCCCGAATTGGTATATGTGGATTGGATTGGCCGTAGGGGCGCAGCATGCTGCGCCCATCCCCATCCCCATCCCCATGCCCATGCCCATGGTTGTGCCCATGGTTGTGCAAGGCAGATGTATTTCGAAGAAGGGCGCAGCATGCTGCGCCCCTACGGGTAAACAATTAATCTATGTTGCCAATCAACGTCTTCCTCACCATCGACACCGAGCACAGCATCGGCGGCGCCTTTGCCGATCCGGCCCTGAAGCCCGTCGGTAACGACAAGCGCATTTATGGGCGGATCGGCGGCAGGGACTACGGCATCCCCTTGCAAATGGAGATCGCCGAGCGCTTTGGCCTGAAACTGGTCTTTTTCGTCGAGGTCTTCAATCGCCATTTCTTCGGCGCCGACGAAACCCGCCGGGTGGTCGAAAGCATCCTCCGGCGCGGGCATGACGTGCAGCTCCATCTGCATCCCAACTACCTCAATTTCACCCTGGCCCGCCCGCAGGATCTGACCTGTTCCGACCTCTGCGCCGACTATCCCCTGGCGCGGCAGACGGAACTGCTCGCCGAGGCCAGGGAAATGCTCATCGACTGCGGCGCGCCGTCGCCGACCGCTTTCCGCGCCGGCTGTTTCGGCGCCGACGAGGCGACCCTCAAGGCCTTGGCCGTCAACGGTTTTCTGCTCGACAGTTCCTATAATCAGGCCTTTCTCGGCGGCCCCTGCCGGTTGCCGGACTGGGGACTGAACGATCTGGCCGAGCGGGACGGGTTCTTTGAGTTGCCGGTGACCAATTTCATCGAACAGACCGGATTGCGTCCCCGCCGTCCCATGCCCCTGGATATCAACGGCGTCAGCTTCGAGGAGATGCGCCGGGTCCTCGCCGCCGCCCGCGACGGCGCGGGGCCGCGCAATGTCACGGTGATTCTGCACTCCTTCAGTTTCCTCAAGGCCTATGACGTGCAATATCGCCGGGCGCGCCCGCGCCGGGAGGTGATCCGCCGCTTCGAGAAGCTGTGCCGGTTTCTGGGGGAAAACGCCGGGGATTTCTCGGTGCGGACCCTGGACGGGTTGACCCGGAACGACCTGGCGGAAATGGCTCGCGACCGCTGCGACACCTTCCCGCCCATGCCGCCCCATTTGAGCCTGGCCCGTTTCGGTGGGCAGTTGTTGGACCGGTTGTAAGGTCGTCGGGGAAATCCGATTTTGACGTAGGGGCGCAGCATGCTGCGCCCAACCCGGTTGGTCGGGGAAAACCCAGGGCGACCCACCGGGTAGGGCGACCCACCGGGTAGGGCGACCCACCGGGTCGCCCCGACGTGGCGGCAACGGTGAAACGGCGGCGATTTGGGCCCGGTTGTCGCGGGGTACGTCATTGCACCAGGGCGCAGCATGCTGCGCCCCTACATGGCGGAAACGGTGAAACGGCACCGATGCGCGCCCGTCATCCCCAACCATGAGGATTTTGCCTTGTCATCACGACCCATTCACATCATGCACGTTCTCGGAAATTTCGGCATGGGCGGCGCCGAGATGGGGGTGGCGCGCCTGGTTCAGGGGTTGTCCGGGGAGGAGATGCGCCATTCCCTGGCGATTCTCGGCGCGGATCGTTCGCTGCTTGACGAATTGCGGCTGGAACTCCCTTGCCATGCCCTGGGCATCCGTGGGCGCAGCTACATGGCCTTTCGCCCCCTGGCCGAGCTTTTCCGTCGGGAGCGGGTCGATATCGTCCATGTGAACAATCTCGCTCCCTGGCCGGACGCGGCCCTGGCGGCCAAGCTGGCCGGATGTCGTTGCGTCGAGACCTTTCATGGCGTCGAGCAGGGGCTGATACAATTCTCGCTGCCGCGCAAGCTGTTCTTGCGCGGGGTCTTTCGTCTTTCGGCGCGGGTAACGGCGGTGGCCGACGAGGCCGCCGAGCTGCTGACCACCCTGACCGGCATCCCGCGCGCGGCGGTGGACGTGATCGCCAACGGCATCGACACCGAACGCTTCGCTCCGGTTGCTTCCCCCGAGGCTCGGCGGGCTTTGCGTCGGGACAAGGGCCTGCCGGAAGAGGGACTGCTTTTGGGCTGCGTCGCGGCGCTGCGGCCGGTGAAGAACCATCGCGGCCTGCTGCGAGCCTTCGCCCAAGCCGTCACGGGCACTGCCGCTGCCGCGCATCTGGTGCTGGTCGGCGACGGGGAACTGGCCGGGGAGTTGCGCGAGCTGGCCGAAACCCTGGGGATCGCCGAGCGGGTTCTTTTTCTTGGGCGGCGGGCGGATGTCGCCGAGCTTTTGCCCTGTTTCGACGCCTTTGTCCTGAACAGCGACACCGAGGGACTGAGCTATGCCGTTCTCGAAGCCATGGCCTGCGGCCTGCCGCTCATCGCCACGGCGGTGGGGGGGAATGTGCGGCTGGTTCGGGACGGGCGTCAGGGCCTGCTGGTCCCCGTCGGTGACGGAGATGCCCTGGCGGCGGCGCTGGCCCGGGTCTTGGCCGAACCGGATTCGTTGGCGGCGATGGGCCGCGAGGCCCGGATAATGGTGGACACCGAATATGGCATGACGGCGATGCTGGCCCGCTACCATAACCTTTACCGCGAACTCGCAGGATGATTCCTCCATGAAGCCATTGCGTCCGGTTATCCTCGGGGCCTTCGGGCCGCCGACTCTTGCCTGCATCCGTAGCTGGGGGCGGGCGGGGCTGGCGCCCGGTCTGATCGCTGTGCAGGGGCCGGGCGAGCCGCGTCCCGCCTCGAAGTATCTGGCCGGATCGGTTTGCCTCTCCCGCGACGATCTCTATACCGAGCGGGGGCGGGAAAATATCGTCCGCTTTCTCGGCGACTTCGACGCCTCGGGGCTGACCTGCATCGACGAGAATATCGCCCAATGGCTCAACGAGCAGCGGCCGAATCTGCCCGCGAACATCCCTCTGTGGCTGCCCCCCGCCGATATGCTGCGCCGAGTGCTGGACAAAGCGGCGCAGATCGAAGCGGCGCGGCAAGTCGGGCTGAACGTGTTGCCGACCTATCTTTTTTCGACTTGCGATTTTACCGAGGAAATTCCGTCCGACCATTTCCCCCTCTGCCTGCGGCCGTCCGCCCCCGGCGTGGTCGAGCCGACGTTTAAGGTGCAGAATGTTGCTTCGGTGATCGAGCTGCGCGGTTTTCTTGCTTCCATGGAATTTCGCGGTCCGGTGATCGGCCAACCCTTTAAAAGTCTGCCCAATCTCGTGGTCCACGGCACCCGCACCGCCGACGGAGAGACCCTGGGGATGGCGGGTTTTCTCGTGGAGCGCAAGTTTCAGGGGGTGACGCTGACCCTGCGGCCGACGGCGCTGAGCGATGACTTCAAGGCACGCTGCGCGGCGTTCACCGAGGCGATGGACCTGGTCGGGCACTATCATTTCGAGTTTCTGGCGGATGGGGCGACGGGCGAGAACCATTTCCTCGAAATCAACCACCGCTTCGGCGGCACCACCGCCAAGGTGTTGGTCTGCGGTTATCCCGAACCGCTCTACGCCCTGCGGGCGCAAGGGTATGACATCCCGGTGCCGGCGACGGTCCGGTCAATGACCGTGTCGAGTCTCAAGGCCCTGGGGAAAAGCGCTTATTTCGCTCTGCGCGGGCGGCTGACCGCTCTCGACTATCCCGAGGAATCGACGCCCCGCCGCCTCTGGTCGACGCTGAAGTGCCTGGCGAGTTGCCGGGATGAGGTTTTCGCTTGGGACGATCTGCCGGGAACAGCCGCCTTTTACTTCGGCGATATTCCCGCTCGGCTGAACGGCGCGACGACATCGTACCGTAAGCTGTTGAAAGCGATCCGCGCCAAGTCGAGCTGAGGCGCACTGCCGGCGCCTTCGCCCCGGCTGGAAAGGAACGGACGGCTCAATGACCTTTATCGGAAAAAGCTTTCACCTGCTGCGCAATCTGTTGGCGCTCTTCGGTCTGCTCTGTCTGGTCGGCGGGCTGGTCGCGACGGGTCTGCTGCTCAAGTCCTATCAGTTGCCCCCGCGGGTTCTGGCCATGAAGGTGCTGGAAAAGACCGGTCTCGACGCCTCTCCGCTGCTGGCCGGCATGGTCGCTCCCGATCCCCTCAAGCCGTCGGAGCTGCGGTTACCCCCTTACGACGATCCCGCTTGGGCGGGGCAGGGGGCGCGCAAGAGTCGGGCCTTGACACCTTTTTATTATTCTCCGACCGGTCAGGCGGTACCCGGTCTCTGGCTTGAGCCGAAGGCTGTCGCGGCCCATGTGCGCCCGCAAGGCCTGCGCGCGGTTCCGGTGTCGACTGCGCGGGAGCTGTCGCAGGCGATCAATGGCGCCGAGCCGGGGGATGTGATCACCCTGGCGCCGGGAACCTACCGCTTCGATACGCGCGGCATCGGTATCCAGCGCGCCGGAACGGCGGAATGGCCCATTCAGGTGCGGGCCGAGGAGTTGGGCCAGGTGCGCCTCGCATTGAACAGCCTGGAGGGGTTTGTGGTCGATGCCCCGTTCTGGGTCTTTGAGAATCTGGAGATCGAGGGCGTTTGTAAAAATCACGGCGCCTGCGAACATGCCTTTCATGTGGTCGGGCGCGGCCGGGGTTTCGTGCTGAGAAACAGCCGGGTGCACGAGTTCAACGCCATGATCAAGGGCAACGGGCTCGACAGCCGCGAGGGGGGCCGGAACTTCCCCGACGGGGCGCTGATCGAAGGGAACAGCTTTTATAATTCAACCGTTCGCGATACCAGCTCGCCGGTGGTGCCGATCGACGCGGTGGGAGTCGACGACTGGACCATCCGCGAAAACTTTTTCGCCGACTACGCCAAGGGGGGCGGCGACCGCATCAGCACGGCGGCCTTCATCAAGGGGAACGCCTCGCGCGGGGTCTTCGAGAACAACCTGGTAGTGGGGGAATATGCCCATGCCGGGGGGGTGCGCCTGGGACTTTCCTTCGGCGGCGGGGGGACGAGCAAGGGGGCGTCGCGGCAAAAGGACAACACCGTTGAGCATACCGACGGCATCATGCGCAACAACGTCATCCTCTATACCAGCGACGTCGGCATCTATCTCAACAAGTCGCGCAATACCCAGGTGCTGAATAATCTGCTCTTTAAAACCTCGGGAATCGACGTGCGTTTCGACGAGTCGACGGCGGTGGTCAAGAACAACCTGCTCGACGGCAAGATCCGCGAGCGTGACGGCGGCTTCGCGCTGATGGAGAACAACCTGACCCTTGCCGGGGGCTGGTTGGGGAAGTCCTTTACCGACCTCTTTGAAAATCCCGGGGAAGGTCGTTTGAAGGTGGTCAATTCCCGCCCCCTCGCCGGCAAGGGGCTGCCCAACGAACATGTCCGCTTCGATTTTTTAAACGCCCCCCGCAAGGAGGCACCCGATCTCGGCCCCTTTGAATTGGTGGACGGCGGCGGGGGCTGCGATCTTTTTGCGCTACCGCAAGCCCTCAAGTGAGTCGCCGTGCGAATTTCTGAAAACCGGAACGATTTTAAGGCTTTTTTGACAGGATAACTGCGGATAAGGGCAGGATGAAGCATTGGGGGGTTGGGTTTTAACATCAGATTTTATCCGCCCTTATCCCGTCAAAAAAAGATTTTAAAGATTTTGTCCGTGATTTCCGTGCCTTCCGTGGACAGGAAAAGATTTTAAAGACTTTTGGTCCACGGAAAACACGGAAAGCACAGAAGAAAACCGAAAGTCAACGGCTTGGTTTTGGACAGGATCAAGGCGGATAACTGCGGATAGAACCGGATAAGTCTTTGGGGTTGGACTTTTAACATCAGATCTTATCCGCCCTGATCCCGTCAAAAAAAGATTTTCAAGATTTTGTCCGTGATTTCAATGCCTTCCGTGGACAGAAAAAAGATTCTAATGCCTTTACGTCCGTACCGTTGTCGCCGCCCTCGATTTTCTCTTCACCGGATTTTCTCTTCACCGGGATTTGAAGGGGTGAGGGGCGATGTCCGTTCCGCAATCATTTCTCCGCTTCTGTTTTGGCGCTGAATTAGGTACGCTAAAAAGACTGGAGGTGCCCATGCATATTACCAACGACATCAAGCCCGTAACCTATCTGAAAGCAAAGACCGCCGAGCTGCTCAAACAGGTCAATGAAACCCAGCGGCCGGTGATCATCACTCAAAACGGGGAAGCCCGGGCGGTCTTGCAGGATGCTCGCAGTTACGAGGAGATGCGCAACGTCATCGGTCTGCTGAAACTTGTTTCCCAGGGGGAAGCGGACGTGCGGGAGGGGAAACATACCGCCCATGACGACCTCTTCGAGCGACTGGAAAAGGAACTGCAACGCCGATGATCCCGAGTTTTCGGGTGGTCTGGACCCATACGGCGGAACGGGATCTGGTCGGCGTCATCGACTATATCGCCCTGGACAGTCCGGGCAATGCATTGCACATCCTCAAAAAGATCCGCCGGCAAGTCGATGCCCTCAAGGATCATCCCGAGCGCGGCCGAATCGTTCCGGAGCTGCAAGCGCAGGGCATCGGTCAGTATCGCGAACTGATTGTCGACCCCTGGCGGATCGTTTTTCGCATCACGGAGGGGAGCGTCTATATCCTGGCGCTGCTCGATGCCCGCCGGAATGTTGAAGATTTTCTGCTGCAACGGTTGGTTCGGTAGTCGATTTTAAGGCTTTTTTGACAGGATAAAGGCGGATAACTGCGGATAGAACCGGATAAGTCTTTTAGGGTTTGGGTTTTAACATCAGACCTTATCCGCTCTTATCCCGTCAAAAAAAGATTTTAAAGGCCTTTGTCCACGGAAAACACGGAAGACACGGAAGAAAACCGAAAGGTCAACGGCTGGGTTCTGGACAGGATCAAGGCGGATAACTGCGGATAAAGGCAGGATTAATCCAGGGTTTGGACTTTTAACATCAGATTTTATCCGCCCTTATCCCGTCAAAAAGCTTTTCAAGATTTTGTCCGTGATTTCCGTGCCTTCCGTGGACAGATTAAGATTTTCCCCGGTTTTGTTCGCAGCTGAAAAACCCTCACGTAATTATCTTTAACGGCTGCGTGCTATCATATTGCTATCATGTTGGAGGTCGTCATGCCTAACATTCTGGTTCGCAATCTTCCCGACGAAGTCGTGGAGGAACTCAAACAACGGGCCCGGCGACACAATCGCCCCTTGCAGCAGGAAGTCAGCGATATTCTCATCAGCAGCGCCCGTCTGGGGCGAGATGTCGCCCACCGTGCCGCAGCCATTCGGGAGCGTTTGCTGGCCAGGGGCGGGAATTTTTCCGATAGCGTCGACTTGTTGCGGGAAGACCGTGGTCGATGATCCGGGTAGTCGATGCCAGTGTGCTGATCAAGGCCTATATCCCCGAAGCCGGTTCAGAGCAGGCGGGGACGTGGGTCGCCCGGGTGGAGGAGGGGGCCGTGGAGTTGCTGGCGCCGGATCTGATCTATCCGGAGACGGGCAACATCCTGTGGAAGAAGGTGCGCCGGGGCGAGTTGACCGAAGCCGAAGCTCGGGAGATTGGCGCGGCCATTGGGTCTTTGCCGCTGCGCATCGAAGCAGGGCGGACTCTCCTGCCGTTGGCCCTGGATATTGCCCTGGCGTGTGGAGTCACGGTTTATGATGCCCTGTACGTGGCGTTGGCCGGTGTTTACGATACCCGTATGTTGACGGCGGACGGCAAACTGGTCGCCCTGCTGGAAAACACCCCCCTGGCGGGGCAGGCGGAACTGCTGGCGTGACGTAGACCTGAGCCCGGCCAAAGTCGATTGCATCTTTTGGTCCACGGAAAACACGGAAAACACGGAAGAAAACCGAAAGGTCAACGGCTTGGTTTTGGACAGGATAAAGGCGGATAACTGCGGATAGAACCGGATAAATCTTTGGGTTTTGGATTTTAAAATCCGATTTTATCCGCTCTTATCCCGTCAAAAAAGCTTTCAAGATTTTGTCCGTGATTTCCGTGCTTTCCGTGGACAGATCAGGTTTGTCGAATTTGCTCGTGGGGTGGTTATCGGTCAGCGAAGAGCAGAATTTCGCAATCGTTGCCGGCGGCTTTTTTCAGCTCTTTGTCGTTGGTGATGAAACCCCGTGCGCCGGCATGTCGGGCCGTGGCGAGATGAATGGCATCGGGGGTGCGCAGTTGGTGCGTGGCGCGCAGTTGCGCGGCGGCGGCGGCGATCTCCGACGATAGCGGGATCACCCTCAGGTTGGGATAATGGCTGAGAATGTGCGTGACGTTTTCGGCCAGTTGCGGCTGCCCGGCGCGATAGGCCGGAACCAGGAGTTCGGCGAAGACCAGCGAGGAAATGACCGCTGAAATATCGCCGCCTTCGATCTTTTCGAAGAGGGTTCTGGCGGCGGCATAATAGGTGGGATGGCGTTCGAGGTAGTAGATAAGGGTGACGGTGTCGAGGGCGTAGAGCCCGCCATGGCGTTCTTGGCCGGAAATCAGGCGCTCCATTGATCCCGCGCCTCCTCCAGTTCTTTTTCGTAGTCCCGCCAGAGGCTTGAACCACAGGCGCCGAGGGCATCCGCCGTCGATTCGGGCGCTTTGCGGATCAGAATGACATTGTTTTCCTCGGTGATTTCAAGAGTATCGCCGGGCTCGATGTGCAACCGCTTGCGAATGGCGGCGGGCAGAACGATCTGGGCTTTGCTGCTGAGTTTCGCCATGGGCATGATGGGCCTCCTCACCGAGCAACAGGGTTGTGACAAAAGCATAATGCCTTACCTGAAGGTAAAGCGCGGGAGGCCGACTGTCAAGGTGGAATTCCCCCAAAGGCTTTTTGTCCACGGAAGGCACGGAAAACACGGAAGAAAACCGAAAGTCAAAGGCTTGGTTTTGGACAGGATAGAGGCGGATAACTGCGGATAGAACCGGAGAAGTCTTTGGGTTTTGGATTTTAACATCCGATTTTATCCGCCCTAATCCCGTCAAAAAAGATTTTAAAGATTTTGTCCGTGATTTCCGTGGATAGATTCAGGTTTTGTCGGTTAGGTCCGCGTTTTTCGTGGATGACATATTTTATGCAGGGATGGAAGGATTCTGACTGAATGTGTGGTATCTGCGGGATCTATAACCTCACGGGCGCCCCGGTCGAGCGTGAACGGCTCGGGCGCATGAACGATACCCTGATCCATCGCGGCCCGGACGGCGCGGGACTCTTCGTCGACGGCGCCGTGGGGCTCGGGCACCGGCGGCTGGCGATCATCGACCTGCACACCGGCGAACAGCCGATGGCCACCGACGATGGCCGCTTGCAGGTGGTTTTCAACGGCGAAATCTACAATTTCCGCGAATTGAAACAGGAACTGGAAGCCCACGGCCACCGCTTTCGTACCCACAGTGACACCGAGGTTATCCTCCACGGCTATCGCCAGTGGGGGGAGGCGGTCGTCGATCGGCTGCGGGGGATGTTCGCCATCGCTCTCTGGGATGCGCCGAACCGCACTCTGCTGCTGGTGCGCGACCGGCTCGGTAAAAAGCCTCTTTACTACCATTTCGACGGTTCCCGCATGGTCTTCGGCTCGGAAATGAAGGCGCTGCTCACTGACGAGACCCTCCCCCGCACCCTTGACCCGGCGGCGGTCGACGCCTATTGCAGTTTTGGCTACGTCCCTTCCCCTATGAGTATTTTCAAGGAGATCCGCAAGCTGCCGCCGGCCCACCTGGCGGTGGTCTCCTCCGGAGGCCTGAGCTTGCGTCGTTACTGGGATCTGGACATGAACCGTGAGCCGGAGGAAGTGCCGGAAGCGCGAGCGTTGGCGGAGCTGCGCGAGGTATTCGACGAGGCGGTGCGGCTGCGGATGATCAGCGATGTGCCGCTGGGAGCCTTTCTCAGCGGCGGGGTCGATTCGAGCGCGGTGGTGGCGTCCATGTCTTTGCAGGGGGGGGCGCCGGTGCGCACGGCGGCCATCGGTTTCGCCGAGAAGCGCTTCAACGAGTTGGAATACGCCGAGGTGGTGGCCAGGCGTTACGGCGCCGAACATCATGAATTCGTGGTGCGTCCCGAGGCGCTGGAGATCATCGACCGATTGGTCTGGCATTTCGACGAACCCTTCGCCGATAGCTCGGCGGTGCCGACCTGGTATGTGTCGCAGATGGCCCGACAACGGGTGACGGTGGCCCTCTCCGGCGATGGCGGCGACGAGACCTTCGCCGGCTACACCCGGCGTTACGCCATGACCCGCTTCGAGGACGGTCTGCGCCGGAAAATTCCGGCATCGTTGCGTACCGGGCTGCTCGGGCCGCTGGCCCGGATCTATCCCCGCGCCGACTTTCTCCCCCGGCCGTTGCGCCTGAAGGGCTTTCTCACCAACCTGTCGTTGCCGCTGGAGCAGGCCTATTTTCGGGACATGTCCTTCTACTGCAAGCCGGAGGCTAAGGCCCTGCTCTACACCCCCGAGTTTACCGCCCAGGTCGGCGCAAGCCGGGCCGAGGCCGTGCTTGGCGCCCATTTCGCCCGCAACCGCAATCCCGATCCGGTGAGCCGGGCGCAATACGTGGATATCCATAGCTATCTGCCCGAGGATATCTTGGTCAAGGTCGACCGCATGAGCATGGCCCATTCGTTGGAAGTGCGGGCGCCGATCCTCGACCATAAGGTGCTGGAATTCGCCGCCCGCCTGCCGTCCACGCAAAAGCTGCGGGGGGAACAATCCAAATACATTTTCAAGAAGATGAACGAGGATCGCTTGCCGGCGGATATTCTCTATCGCAAGAAGCAGGGCTTCAGCGTGCCGCTGGACGAGTGGCTGCGCGGCGAACTCAGGGAGCTGGCCCACGACAGCCTGTTTAATGGCGGGTTGGACGGGCTCTTCAATGGCACCCATGTCCGCCGACTCTGGGACGCCCACCAGTCCGGCCGTGAGCACAACGGCACGCCCCTGTGGGGGCTGCTGATGTTCTCCCGCTGGCGGCGGCGGTTCGGCGGGTAAAGGCGATGATCTGTCCACGGAAGGCACGGAAGACACGGACAAAATCTTGAAGAGCATTTTTGACGGGATAAAGGCGGATAAAATCTGATGTTTAAAACCCAAGCCCCAAAGATTTATCCTGCCCTTATCCGCAGTTATCCGCCTTTATCCTGTCAAAACCCAAGCCTTTGACCTTTCGGTTTATTCCGTGCCTTCCGTGTTTTCCGTGGACCAGAAAGTTTTTTTGTTTATTTCTTGGAGGTGCTCATGAATCCGTATCTGGTGCGCAAGATCGTTTATCCCCTGCATGAGAAGCTCATGGGCCGCCGGACCTTCGAGTATCTCGCTGAACTGGAGCGCTTGCAGTGGGCGTCGCCCGCCGAACTGGAGGAGTTGCGTTTCCGCAAGCTGCGCGAACTGCTGCTGCACGTCCGGCAAAACATTCCCTTCTACGCCGAGCGTTTCGCCCAGGCGGGTTTCGACCCGACGAAGATGCAGGCGCTCGACGATCTCGAGAAGTTGCCATTTCTGACCAAAGCCGAGATCAAGCAGAATCTTGAACGCATGACTTGGAAGGAATGCCCCGGCGGCCTGCACCGCTACAACACCGGTGGCTCGTCGGGAGAACCGCTGATTTTCTATTTCGACAAGCGCCGCCAGGCTTACGACAAGGCGGCGCGAATGCTGACCCACGACTGGTGGGGAGCGGAGGTCGGCGACAAGGAACTTTACCTGTGGGGTTCGCCGGTGGAGGCGACCCGCCAGGACCGGATGAAGGAGCTGCGCGATGTGCTGACCAACGAACGGCTGCTCAGCGCCTTCGAACTGTCCGAGGCGAAGTTCCCCGAGATCGTCGCCGCTTTTGCCGAATTCAAGCCGAAAAGCCTCTTCGGTTATCCGAGCACCATCGAACTCTTCGGCCGGATGGCGGAAAAACGCGGCGAGAATCTGACCCGGCTGGGGGTGCAGGTGGTCTTCGCCACCGCCGAACTGCTCTACGACCATCAGCGCCAGGCGATCAGCCGCCAATTCGGCGGCATCCCGGTGGCCGACGGTTACGGTAGCCGCGAAGGGGGGTTCGTTTCCCACGAGTGCCGCATGGGCCGACATCACATCATCGATCCCAACTATGTCGTCGAATTCATCCGTGACGACCAAGCCGTCGCACCGGGCGAGGACGGCGAAATCGTCCTGACCCATCTCGATGCCTGGGGCATGCCGCTGATCCGTTACAAGACCGGCGACGTGGCCCAACCCGGCGAAGGGGCCTGCGCCTGCGGCCGGAGTTTTGCGACCATGCAGGGCATTCGCGGCCGCACCACCGATTTCGTGGTCACGCCCGACGGTCGCTGGCAGCACGCCCTGTCGGTGATTTATATCGTCCGCGACGTGGCGGGGGTCGACGAATTCAAGATCGTGCAGCACGAGCTGGAAGACGTGCAGGTGCTGGTGAAAACCATTCCGAATCTCTATCCGACCGACGGCGACGCGCGGATCGTGGCGGGCATTAAGAAACGTATGGGCGACAGCGTGCGAGTGCGGGTCGAGAAGGTCGACAGCATTCCCCGGGAAGGCTCGGGCAAACACCGCTATGTGGTTTCAAAGGTGGCGCAAAAGGGGTTGTGAAAAGGGGAGAGGGGCTAAGGTTTCAGAGAATCCGCACATTCCGGCGCTGGAATGCCTTCCAGAAGGCTGTGGGGTCGGCCTGCATCCCTGCGAATTCCTCGGGAGTGTAGATCAGCAGGTCGATGGGAACCCCCAGATCCTGAAGGTCGGCGAAGGCGCGGGGGCGTTCGATGAAGGGTTCTTCGCTTGGCATGACCGCGAGCAGGTCGAGATCCGACCAGGGCGTGCAGGTGCCGTCGGCGAAGGAGCCGAAGATGTAGGCTTCATGAACGCCCTTTGCGGCAAGTTTTTGTCGCAGAAAGTTGCGGATTTCATCGGGTGGGAAATCGAGGATGCTGACTGGCGGTCGGCTACGGTCAAGGATTTTCATCGGGGAGCCGTTCGCGGAGAATCTTGAAAATTTCCGTGGCCGCCTCAATAGCCCGTTGCGCTTGCTCGGTAGTGATGATTTCGAAGGGCGCGCCGGCGGGGAAGGCATCGGGATAGCGGGCGGAGATGTAGAAAAGGTCGAGTTCCCGGGCGTGTTTTTCGAGAATACCGTTTTCGCCCAGCGATTTGATGATCTGATACAAGGAGTGGGTACGAACGATGTCGAAGCCCTTGAAGAAGCAGTAGGCCTTGAGCGCTTTTTCACTGGCCTGTTGGGCGATGAAACAGGTTTGGGCAAAGAATCCACCCTGAAAAGAGTGTTCCGCCCATTCCAGATCGTTTTCCGCCTGTCGTAGCCAGTCGAGATGCCGATTCATGGTCCTTGATTCCTCGGTTAAGGGTTGTCTCACTCTAGTTGGCGTGTTTGCCCCTGTCAAGGGGCGCGGGGCGTCTTAATCCTTTCCCGGGAGTTTTGATGATTATCCTCAGACCTTTTCTCCTTATATTCTTCTTTCTCTTTTCGCCGGCGTTTTCCCTGGCCCTGGAGCCGGAGGAGATAGCGGTGGTGGCTAACCGCTTTGTCGAGGGGAGCGTCGATCTGGCCCGCTACTACATGGAGAAGCGGGGCATCCCCGAGGAGAACCTGATCCGCATCCGCACGACGGATAAGGAATTCTGCTCGCGGGAGATATACGAAGAGGAAATCGCCGCGCCGGTACGGGAATTCCTGAGCAAACGCCGTGACGGCGCAACGATTCGCGCCCTGGTGACGATGCAGGGAGTGCCGCTGCGGGTCAACCCGCCGACGCCGAGCCGGGAAGGGCAGGCCCGGCTCAAGGAGCTGAAGGGGGAAAAGGCCGATCGGTGGAAGCGGCTGAAGCAGGCCGAAAAAGAGAAGAGCACCGAACTCGCCGCGCTCAATGTCGCCTTTGCCGCGTTGGAGAAACAGATGGGGGTGCTGGAACAGAAAGCGGCGCGGGCGGCGGTTGACTCGGAACTGGCGCTGGTAATGGCGGAAGATTATCCCCTGGACGGCTGGGTGCTCAATCCCTTTTTTCTCGGCGTCAAGAACCAAAAAGGGCCGGTGTCCAAGGATGAGGTGCTGTTCGTTTCGCGGTTGGATGGCCCGACGGAGGCGATCGTCAAGCGCATCATCGACGACAGCCTGGCGACGGAAGCGGAGGGGCTGAAAGGGACGGCCTACTTCGATGCCCGCTGGAAACGGCCGGAGAAGAACCCGGACAGCGGCTACGCCTTCTACGACAACTCCATCCACCGGGCGGCGGCGCGGGTGACTGCGGCTCAGCGTCTGCCGGTGGTCGTGGACGACAAGCAGACCCTCTTCCAACCGGGCCAGGCTCCCGGCGCGGCCCTTTACTGCGGCTGGTACAGCCTCTCCCGTTACGTCGATGCCTTCGACTGGCAACGGGGGGCGGTCGGCTACCACATCGCCAGCGGCGAATGCGGCACCCTGCGCTCCGGTTCGAGTCAGGCCTGGTGCAAACGCATGCTCGAAGACGGAGTCGCGGCGACCCTGGGCCCGGTGGGGGAACCCTACGTGCAGGCCTTCCCGCCGCCGGAAATCTTCTTTGCCCTGCTCCTCGACGGCTCGTATACCCTGGTTGAAACCTATTTCCTGAGCTTGCCTTCGCTTAGTTGGCAGATGGTGCTGGTCGGCGATCCCCTGTATCGGCCCTTTTTGAAGCCGGGATCGCGGTTTTTGAGAAATCCATGAAGATTACTGGGGTGGGGTCCCCCGGTAGGCTTCTTTGCGTTGCGCGACCCGCAGAACCAGAACGACGATCTCGGTTTCATTGATTTCGTAAATGATCCGGTAGTCCCCCACCCGTATACGACGCAATCCGGAGAAGTCGCCCTTGAGCAATTTGCCCACGTGGGGGTTTTCCGCCAACTGGTCGATGGCTGAAATCAGCCGTTCACGGACCGGCTTGGCCAGGCGTTGAAGCTCCTTGGTCGCGGTTTTTTTAATCTTCAGCGAGTAGGGCACGTCGTGCCTCCTGCCAGTCGATGGTTTCATCGGCCGGGTCGCGCAAGCGTTCGACCGCCAGGGCAATGTCGTTGAAATCTTCAAGATAGGTTTCGATGGCCTGGCGGATGATGTCGGCTCGCGTTCGGTTCAAGGTGTTCGCCGCGCGGTCGAGGGCATTGACGGTATCTTCGGGAATGCGCGCCGTGATTTGCGTCATGGGATTTCCTTTCCGGATGTCGTTGACTTCTGTTGACATTATACTGGGCCGGCCAGCTGTCGGCAACGTTCTTTTCGAGGTTGGCGTCGCAAAAACTCGCCAACCATTACGGTGCTTTCTTCGTCTTGTCTTTTTTGCGAAGGCATCTTCGGTGGATGCAGCGTCTTTCATGGACAAAAAGCTCTCCTGCCTTTAAACTCCGTGCTATCGACGAAAACCGACTGATATTCCTGCAAGGAGGATCCTGTGAAAGTTATCAACGTGGTCGGCGCCCGGCCCAACTTCATGAAAATGGCCCCGATCATCGAGGCCATGAACCGATATCCCGACAAAATCCGGCATCTGCTGGTGCATACCGGGCAGCATTACGACGAAAAAATGAGCCAATCCTTTTTCGTCGATCTCGGCATGCCCAAGCCGGATATCAACCTGGAGGTCGGCAGTGGCTCCCACGCCGAGCAGACGGCGCGGATCATGGTCGAGTTCGAAAAGGTCTGTCTGCAAGAGAAGCCCGATCTGGTTATCGTCGTCGGTGACGTCAATTCGACCATGGCTTGCACCATCACCGCCAAGAAGCTGGGGATTCAGGTCGCCCACGTCGAGGCCGGGCTGCGCTCGCGGGACATGACCATGCCCGAGGAGATCAACCGCCTCTGCACCGACGTCCTTTGCGACTATCTCTTCACCACCGACCATTTCGCCGACGAGAACCTGGCCGCCGAGGGGGTGCCCGCCGATAAGATCTTCTTTGTCGGCAACGTGATGATCGACACCCTGCTCAAGCACCGGGCGCTGGCGTCGACCCTCGATCTGAGCCGCAAGCTGGGCCTGGTCCCCAAAGGCTACGCGACCTTGACCATGCACCGCCCCGGCAACGTCGACGATAAGCGGATTTTGACCGGCATCCTCGAAGCCCTGGCGGAAATTGCGAAGGAGCTGCCCATCGTCTTCCCCATCCATCCCCGCACGAAAAAGATGGCCGAACAGTTCGGGCTCGGGCATTTTTTCAACAGCGGCGAGAAGGTGGAAGGCATCTGGATCACCGAGCCCCTGGGCTATCTCGAGTTCCTCCACCTCAATATGAATGCCCGTCTGGTGCTCACCGACAGCGGCGGACTGCAGGAGGAGACCACTGTCCTTGGCGTCCCCTGCATCACTATGCGCCCCAATACCGAACGCCCCATCACCTGCGAGGTCGGCTCGAACATCATGGTCGGCAACGACAAGACCAGGATTCTGGAAGAGGCGCGCAAGATTCTGAGCGGCGAAATCCCTCAGGGGCGCAGCCCGGAGAAGTGGGACGGCCACGCGGCGGAGCGGATTGTCGAGGTGCTGGTGGAGAAGTTGGGCTAAGAACAAAACCTTTGATTCTGTCCACGGAAAACACGGAAAACACGGAAGAAAAGATTTAAGACCTGATTTTAGACAGGATAAAGGCGGATAACTGCGGATAAGGGCAGGATAAACCTTGGAGTTTTTGTTTTAATATCCGATTTTATCCGCTCTTATCCCGTCAGAAGATTTTCAAGATTTTGTCCGTGCTTTCCGTGTCTTCCGTGGACAAAAAGATTTTTCGATTTTTTACAGGAGTTGTCATCAATGATCGTGCCGGTGATTTTGTCCGGGGGGGCGGGGACGCGGTTGTGGCCGTTGTCCCGGGAGCTTTATCCGAAGCAGTTGCTCCCCCTGGTTGGGGAGCGGACGATGTTGCAGGAAACCCTCTGCCGGTTGGAAGGGACGCCCGACCTGGCGGCGCCGCTGGTGGTTTGCAACGAGAGTCACCGTTTCATGGTCGCCGAGCAGTTGCGGGCCATCGGCCAGGTTCCCACTGCCATCATCCTTGAACCGGTTGGACGCAATACCGCCCCGGCGGTGGCGGTGGCGGCGATCCGCGCCCTGGCTGAGGGGGGCGATCCCCTGCTGCTGGTGCTGCCGGCGGATCACGTCATCCGCGACGCCGAAGCGCTGCGCCGGGCCGTGGCACTGGCGGCGGCGGAAGCGGAGCGGGGGAAGCTGATGACCTTCGGCATCGTGCCAACCGGCCCAGAGACGGGCTACGGCTACATCCGCCGGGGCGTGCCGCTGGATGGCGGCTCTTCGGCCTACGCCGTCGCCGCCTTTGTCGAAAAACCGGCGCTGGAGACGGCCCGGGCTTACGTCGAGTCCGGGGAGTATTACTGGAACAGCGGCATGTTCCTCTTCCGCGCGTCCGACTATCTGCGCCAGCTCGAAAGGTTCGAACCGGCGATGGTCGCCTGTTGCCGGGAGGCGGTGGAGCGGGCGGCGGTCGATCTCGATTTCCTGCGTCTCGACGCCGAGGCCTTCGCCGCCTGCCCGGGAAACTCCGTCGATTACGCGCTGATGGAGAAGACCGCCGACGCGGCGGTGGTGCCCCTCGACGCCGGCTGGAGCGACGTCGGTTCCTGGTCGGCGTTGTGGGAGGTGGGGGCGCGGGATGCCGACGGCAACGTCAGCCACGGCGACGTGCTCGTTCACGCCAGCCGCGATTGCTATCTCTATGCCGGTAGCCGGATGCTGGCGACGGTCGGGATCGACAATCTGGTGGTGGTGGAGACCGCCGACGCGGTGCTGGTGGCGGCGAAGGACCGGGTGCAGGAGGTCAAGGAGATTGTCGCTCGACTCAAGGAGCAGAAGCGCGGCGAAGCGCTGCTTCACCGACGGGTGAATCGCCCCTGGGGGAGCTACGAATGCATCGGCGAAGCGCCCCGCTATCAGGTGAAAAGGATCGTCGTCGCCCCCGGCGCAGCCCTTTCGCTGCAACGCCATCATCATCGCGCCGAGCACTGGGTGGTGGTCAGGGGAACGGCGCGCATCACCTGCGGTGAAAAAACCTTCCTGCTCACCGAGAACCAGTCGACCTACATCCCCCTCGGCGAGACCCATCGCCTGGAGAATCCCGGCAAGATTCCCCTGGAACTCATCGAGGTCCAGTCGGGGAGTTATCTGGGGGAAGACGACATCGAACGCTTCGAGGATACCTACGGACGAGCCTGAGGAGAGAGTTAAGTGCAACTGAACTGCTTCAAAGCCTACGACATCCGGGGGCGCATTCCCGATGAACTCAACGACGAGGTGGCCTACCGTATCGGCCGGGCTTATGCCCAGTTTCTACAGCCCGGCAAGGTGATCGTCGGCCGCGACGTGCGCCTTTCCAGCGCCGGGCTCTGCGCGGCCCTGGCCCGGGGGCTCACCGCGGGCGGCGCCGATGTGATCGACATCGGTCTCTGCGGCACCGAGGAGGTCTATTTCGCCACCTTCTACAGCCGCGCCGACGGCGGCATCATGGTCACCGCCAGCCATAATCCCATGGATTACAACGGCATGAAGCTGGTGCGCGAAGGCAGCCGGCCGATCAGCGGCGACAGCGGCCTGCACGAGATTCGCCGTCTGGCGGAGAAGGGAGATTTTCTTCCGGCGGAAAGAACCGGTACGATCGAAACCACGGATATGAAGGTCCCCTATATCCGCCACCTGCTCGGCTATATCGACGCCACCCGGCTGCGCCCCCTCAAGATCGTGGTCAATGCCGGCAACGGCTGTGCCGGGCCGGTGCTCGACTTTCTCGAGCGGCAGTTGCCCTTCGAGGTTTTCAAGATCTGCCACGAACCGGACGGCACCTTTCCCAACGGCATCCCCAACCCGCTCTTGCCGGAGAACCGCGACATCACCAGCCAGGCGGTACTGGAGCACGGCGCGGCGTTGGGCATCGCCTGGGACGGCGATTTCGACCGCTGCTTTCTGTTCGACGAGCAGGGCCGATTTATCGAGGGCTATTACATCGTCGGCTTGCTTGCCGAGGCGTTTCTCGCCCGCGAACCGGGGGCGAAAATCATCCACGATCCGCGCCTGACCTGGAACACCATCGACATGGTGCATGCGGCCGGCGGGGTGCCGGTGATGAGCAAAACCGGTCACGCTTTCATCAAAGAACGGATGCGCCTCGAAGATGCCGCTTACGGCGGCGAAATGAGCGCCCATCACTACTTCCGCGACTTCGCCTACTGCGACAGCGGCATGATCCCCTGGTTGCTGGTGCTCGAACTGATGTGCCGCAAGCGCAAGCTGCTCTCCGAACTGGTCGGCGAACGGATGGCCAAGTTCCCCGCCAGCGGCGAGATCAACCGGGTGCTGGATGATCCGCAAGGCGCCCTGGCTCGGGTCGAGGCGGCCTATGCGCCCCTGGGGCCTGCCATCGACCGCACTGACGGCCTGAGCATGGAATTCGCCGACTGGCGCTTCAATCTGCGCTCCTCCAACACCGAACCGGTGCTGCGCCTCAACGTGGAATCCCGGGGGGACGCGGCGCTGATGGAAGCGAAAACCGCTGAACTGTTGGCGCTGCTGGATGCTCAAGGGTGAAAAACAAAAACATGTCCACGGAAAGCACGGAAAACACGGAAGAAAACCGAAAGGTCAAAAGCTTGGTTTTTGACAGGATAAAGGCGGATAACTGCGGATAAAACCGGATAAGTCTTTTAGGGTTTGGGTTTTACCATCAGATTTTATCCGCCCTTATCCCGTCTAAAAAGCCTTTCAAGATTTTGTCCGTGCTTTCCGTGTTTTCCGTGGACCAAAAATTATCGCCTTTTTGCCTGAATCGCTTCACCGGGGCATGGACGATCTTGTCGGGAAACGTTAAATGACCACAAGGCTTCTCATTCATGAGCTGCTCGCTTTGGGCGAATCCCAGACGCTCGAATTCAAGTCATCCTTTGATAAGGAGACGATCGAGACCTTGGTGGCTTTTGCCAATGCCCAGGGGGGGACGGTTTTGGTCGGCGTTACGGACGGCGGGGCCGTGCGGGGAGTCACGCTGGGCAAGGAAACCCTGAACGACTGGCTGGGGCAGATTCGGGCCGCGACCAGTCCCGTACTCATCCCGGATATTGACGCGTATCGCCTGGAGAGGAAGGTGATTGTCGCTATCCGCGTGGGTGAATATCCGATCAAGCCGATCAATACCCGGGGGCGGTATTTCAAGCGAGTGGCCAGTTCCAACCACCAACTCAGCTTGAGTGAGATCAACGATCTCTATATGCAGTCGCTGCAACTCTCCTGGGATGCTTATGTTGCCCCTCGGCATTCCCTGGACGATCTAGAGGTGACGAAGATCGAAACATTTATCGATAAGGTCAACGCCGGAGGTCGATTTTTTCTGGATCCCTCTCCGTTATTGTCACTACAAAAATTGAAGTATGTGGCCAACGATGCTCCGACTTGGGCCGCGCTGCTCCTTTTTGCCCGCCAGCCGTTGCGGCACCATATTCACATTGGGCGGTTCAAAACACCGGTGACGATTATCGATGACCGACAGATTACCGATACCCTTTTCGAGGCGGTTGAGCAGGCGATGAAGTTCGTTGTCTCCCACATTGGGGTCGCCTTTGAGTTTGACGGTAGCCTGCAGCGGAAAGAACGGTTTTTCTATCCCTTACCCGCCTTGCGCGAAGCCTTGCTCAACGCCGTTGTTCACCGTGATTATGCCAGCTCTTCGGATATCCAGATCAAGATTTTCGATGATCGGATAACCTTGTTCAATCCGGGAAAATTGTATGGAGGATTGACCATCGCAGAGTTGCAGACCGATCACTATCCCTCTCACCTGCGCAATAAATTGCTCGCTGAAGCCTTTTATCTGACTAAAAATATTGAAAAATATGGTAGTGGTCTGATCCGGATACGCAAGGAACTTGAAGCTTATCCGGAGGTACGGTTCCGTCTGGAAGAGGTCGGGGGTGGCGTGTTGGCGACGTTTTCTCGAATGAGGGAGTATGACGATGGAATTGATACCGGGAGGGTAAATGAGGGAGTAAATGAGGGAGTAAATGAGGGAGTAAATGAGGGAGTAAATGAGGGAGTAAGTGAGGGGCCGGACTTCCTGTTCGCGTGTATCATGCAATACCCCGGATTGCGGATCCCCGATTACTCCAAGCACCTCAACATCCCAGGTAAGACCTTGGAGCGTTGGATAAAGCAACTGCGCGACGAAAAACGAGTCATTTTTAAGGGATCCCCCAAAAAGGGAGGGTATTTTGTCCTTTGACGGGCAAGGTTTTTTGGGTGCCAGGGATGGACGGATTAGGTTGCTCTTTTTAGGGGGAGGATAGATGATATTTCAGGATAGTTTGCGGGAAAACCGCTGGTATCTGCTGGCGCTGCTGCCGCTGTTGGTGTTGGCTTACTGGACGGTGGTGCCGGGGATGGTTTCCGATTGGAATAACGATCCCAATTATTCCCACGGCTTTCTGGTGCCGCTGATCGCCGGGTATTTCGCCTGGCAGAAATGGCCGGAATTGAAGGAACTGCCGGTAAGTCCGAGCAACCTCGGTCTTCTGGTGGTGGCCGGCAGTTTGCTGCTGCTGATTTTCGGTTTCGCCGGTACCGAGTATTTTACCATGCGCTCGTCGTTGGTCTTTCTGCTGGCTGGCATCATCCTCTTCTGGTTCGGCTGGGCGGTCTTCAAGGGACTGTTGCTCCCCGTCGGCTTTCTCCTCTTCATGGTGCCGCTGCCCTATATCGTTTACGACGCCATGGCCTTCCCCCTCAAACTGATGGTGGCCAAATTTTCCGTGGCGGCTCTCAAACTTATGGGGATCGCCGTGCTGCGCGAGGGGAACATCATCATGTTTCCCCAGACCGTGCTCGAGGTGGCCGATGCCTGTAGCGGGCTGCGCTCCCTCATGTCGCTTTTGGCCCTGGCCGTGGCCTATGCGGTCTTCTCCCAGAAATCCAACCTGATGCGGGTGATCATGGTGCTCTCAGCCGTGCCCATCGCCATCGCCACCAACATGTTTCGGGTCATCGTCACCGGCGTGTTGGCCCAGTACTACGGGGCGGCGGCAGCCGAGGGCTTTTTTCATGAATTCGCCGGCCTGGCGGTTTTCGCCCTGGCCATGGTTCTGCTCTTTTTGCTGGGCGCGCTTCTGCGCAAGGTGGGGCCTGCATGAATAAAATGCGTTTTTTCGTCGTTTATCTCTTGTTGATCATGGCTGCACTTTTCGTCGCCTTTCATGAAGACGTGGAAGTGCCGGTGGCGCGCCCCCTCGATGAAATCCCCCTGCGCCTCGACGGCTGGACGAAGACCGAGGAGACCCGCTTCAGCGAGGCGGTGCTCGAACAGCTGCGCCCCACCGATTACCTCTATCGGGTCTATGCCGATGACGCCCGGCGTTCCGTCGCCCTCTACCTCGGCTATCACGGCGGCGGGCCGGAGAGCGGACCGATTCATTCACCCAAGCATTGTCTCCCCGGTAGCGGCTGGCAGAATGTTTCCGAACAGAGTAAGACTCTGACCATCGGTGACGACGAAGTCCGTCTGGTGGAGGCGGTCTACCAGAACGGCGGGCAGCGGGAGCTCTTTTTGTACTGGTTCCAGGTCAAGGGGGCGACACTGACCAACGAATATGCCCTGAAGCTGGCGGAAATCACCAATTCGATTCTGCACAACCGCCGGGATTCCACCTTCGTGCGCATTTCCGTCCCCTATCGAGAAGGGGATCTCGGCGCCCTGGAGGTCGGCGAACGTTTTGTGCGGGACTTCTATCCCCATATCAAGGCGGTTTTGCCGCAGTAGGGGGCCTCTGTCTGTTGAACCCTTGAAATCCGATTTTCTTATCCCATGCAGATGATTTTTCCCATCCTTGCGATTTTACTGGCCGTCGGCTACGGTGCCTATCTGCTCGTCCATCGGCCGCGCCGTCTTTCCTCCTTCGTTCTGGCGGCGGGTCTGCTGGCCTGCGTGGTTCTCGAGTTCTGCGACCTGCGGGCGTTGCTCGATCCGACCGCCCTGGCGTTCTGGAAGCGGGGCGCCCTCCTCGCCGAATCCTGCCTGCCCGGGCTTTGGCTCCTCTTCGCCCTGGTCTTTTCCCGGTCGGGGGGGTGGCGCGAGATGTCCTGGCTGTCGCGTCTGCTATTGCTCGCGACTCTGGCCTTCCCCTTGGCCGCTTTGCTGCTGCCGCCCACGACGATCTTCTACTCCCCCGACTTCGCTGACGAAAAGATGCTCTTTCTCGGCTCGGCCGGGTATTTCTTCTATGTAGCGCTCATGGCCTTTCTGGTCGTGGCCCTGGCGCAGCTGGAGCGCACCCTGGTGGCTCTGCCCCGTCCCGACCGCTGGCGCATCAAGTTCGAGGTCATGGGCGCCAGTGTGCTGCTGGCCGTTCTGGTCGTCTATTACAGCCAGGCGCTCCTTTATCGCTCGCTCGATATGAACCTGCTACCGGTGCGCTCCTTCAGTCTCGCCCTGGGGGTCGGGCTGATGGCCTTCAGCCGTCTGCGCCGGGGGGAGGCGGTGCGCATCCGCGTTTCGCGGGAAATCGCCTATCGCTCGGTGGTGGTGCTGGCGGTCGGCTTCTACCTGATTCTGCTCGGGATCTTCGGCGCTGGCATGCGCTATCTGCATGTTTCGGGCAATCGCCCTTTCTTCGTCGGCCTCGCGGTTCTGGCCGGCTTCGCCCTGGTCATGCTCCTGCTGTCCGAGCGCATCCGCCGGCGCATCCAGGTACTGTTGCATAAGAATTTCTATCAACAGAAATACGATTACCGGAACGAGTGGTTGCAATTCACCAGCAAGCTTGCCGGTGCCCACAGCCGCGAGGAGTTGGAAAAAGGGGTGCTGGAATTCTACGCCGAAACCTTTTCCTTGCGCGGCGCGGCCCTCTTTCTTCGCGACCGAGAGGGTGGATGCTTCCGTTGTTCCGCCTGCTTCGAAAATGAGGCTGAACAGCTGTGTTTCGAGGAAGGGCATCCTATCTTGACCCGCATGGGCGGGCAGGATTGGGTGATCGGCCTGGATGAGGAGGATGATTCCCTGCTCGTCGGCGATTGGGCGCGGTTGCGCGCCATGGGCGCATCCTTTCTCGTGCCGCTGCGGTTCGAAAACACGCTGGAAGGATTCATCGTGCTCGGCCGGCGGATTTACCAGCAGGAGCGGCTGACCTACGAAGATTTCGACCTGATGAAGATCCTCGCTCACCAGACTATCGGGGTACTGCTCAGCCGCAAACTTTACGCCGACCTGGCGGCGGCAAACGAAATGGCCGCCATCGGCCGGGTCTCCACTTTCGTCATCCACGACCTGAAAAACCTCGTCTCGGGGCTGGCCCTGGTGGTGGACAACGCTCGGGATTACATCGATGATCCCGAATTTCGTGGCGATATGTTTGAAACCCTGGAACATACCGTGGATAATATGAAGACCCTGATTGCCCGGTTGCAGAACGTCAAACATCGCCCCCTGCTCGACCGCGCCCCCTGCGATCTGCTGGCGGTGGCCAAAGAGGGGGCTGCTCTGGCCGGTGCCGCCGACGTGGAGATCGTCGGGACGCCGGCGTTGGTTCTGGGGGATGCGGCAGAGTTGTGCAAGGTGGTGGTCAACCTGCTGCACAATGCCCGCGAGGCCGCTGCCGGACTTCCCCCCCGGGTCGAGGTGGGCTGCGCGGGGCAGGCTTTTTTGCGGGTGGTCGATCAGGGCTGCGGCATGAGCGAAGAGTTTATCCGCACGCGGCTTTTCCGGCCCTTTGAAACGACCAAGAAAAAGGGGATGGGCATCGGCCTCTACCAGTGCCGCCAGGTCATCGAGGGGCACGGTGGCCGGATCGAGGTGCGCAGCACACCGGGAGAGGGGTCGGTATTTACCGTCTGGCTGCCGACGGAGGAGGAAACGGTAGGCTGATGAAAAACGCCCATCTGCGGCGTTGCCCTCATCCTCGTCGCTGCGACGTACCTTACAGGTACGCCTCACTCCTCGAATTTCGGGCGCCTTGCCCCTGGGCATTTTTGCTCAGCCTTGTAGAATGAGAGTGCTTAAGATTGATGTTTCGGGGAAGTTTCAATCAGGAGGACGGGTGGAAAAACTGCTGATCGTGGACGACAGCGCGGAGATTCGCAAACAGCTCAAGTGGGGGCTGGCAAAGCATTTCGAGGTGTTGCTCGCCGAGGATGTCAACGAGGCCCTGCATCTGTTCGAGGCGCATCAACCCAAGGTCATGACCCTCGATCTCGGCCTTCCCCCCGACGCCGACGGCGCGACCGAGGGGTTGCGCTGCCTGGAGTTGGTGTTGGGACGCCATCCCGAAACCAAGGTCATCGTCCTTTCCGGCAACGAGGACCGCGCCAATGCGCTGACGGCGGTGCGCGTCGGCGCCTATGACTTTTACCGCAAGCCCATCGACCTGGCCGAGTTGAAGATCATCCTCGACCGCGCCTTCCACCTGGCCGCCCTGGAAGCGGAGAATCGCCGGTTGCAGACCGCCTCCCTGCAGCGCCAGGGCGGGATGCACGGCATCTTCGGCCAATGTCCGGAGATGGAAGAGATCTTCACCACCATCCGCAAGATCGCTTCAGCGGATATTCCGGTGCTGGTGCTGGGGGAGAACGGTACCGGCAAGGAACTGGTGGCGCGGGCCATTCATGTCCAGAGCCTGCGCAAAAACGGGCCTTTCATCCCCATCAACTGCGGCGCCATCCCCGAAAATCTGCTGGAGGCGGAACTCTTCGGCCATGAAAAAGGGGCCTTTACCGGCGCCGCGAATCGGGTGCAGGGGAAGGTGGAGTTTGCCCACGGCGGCACCCTCTTTCTCGATGAGATCGGCGAGCTGCCCCTGCCCCTGCAAGTGAAGCTGCTGCGCTTCCTCCAGGAAAAGACCATCCAGCGGGTCGGCGGACGGGAGGACATCGAAATCAACACCCGCATCGTCGCCGCCACCAACGTCGATATCGAAAAAGCCATCCGCGAAGGGCGTTTCCGCGAGGATCTTTACTACCGCATCGGCGTGATCTCCCTCCGCCTCCCCCCTTTGCGTGACCGGGGGGACGACATCCGCCTTCTGGCGAATCTCTTCCTGAGCCGTTACGTCAACGACTTCGGCAAAAAGATCAAGGGGTTCAGCCCCGCCGCGGAAAACGGCCTGCGTGCCTATGCCTGGCCGGGGAATGTCCGGGAGTTGGAAAACAAGATCAAACGGGCAATTCTCATGGCCGACTCCCCGCTGTTGTCCCCGGACGATCTCGGCTTCGGCGGCAATGGCCGGTTCCACGATTCGGGAGATGCCCCGTTGACTCTCAAGGAAGCCCGGGAGCGGCTGGAACGGGACATGCTGGCTTCGACCCTGAAGCGTCATGGCGGCAATGTCGCCAAGGCTTCGGATGAACTCGGCATCAGCCGTCCAACCTTCTACGACCTGATGAAGAAACACGACATCCAGAATGACTGACGGCTGATTTCTCTGCCCCCTCCTCGGTTACCCGTTCCAGGCCCTTCACTATTCAGCCCTCTCGGTTGTTCTATCGGACTCTGACGAGGGTTATGTTCAGTAGCCATGCCGAAGATCCTCCATTACGGAAAGGACATCGTTTCACCATGAACAGCAAGGGTTTTCGTTTCTTTTATTCCGGTCAAATCTTCTGGGTTCTTCTTCTGCTCCTTGCGGCCTGTGCCGCCCCGCCGGTCGTGACTTCTCCTCCCCCTCCGATTACTCCGCCGCCCGTAGTCGAAGTCCCTCCGCCGGTGGAAGCGCCGCCCGTGGTGCCTCCGGTTGAAACCTACACGATGGTCCCCTGGGGGGATATCGCCGGCTGGGAGCGGGATGATCTGGCCCAGGCCCTTGATCCCTTGCTGAAGAGCTGTCGGGTGCTGAAAAAGCGGGAGGGCTGGACGGAGGTCTGCGCCGAGGCCGCGACCCTGGAAGGAGCGGACCGCGAGACCCTGCGGCAGTTTTTCGAAAGTCGTTTCGTCCCCTGGCAGGTACGGGACGCCGAGGGGGGAGAGATCGGCACCATCACCGGCTATTACGTGCCCGATATACGCGGCAGCCGTGTCCCCTCGTCCAAATACCCCTATCCTCTGTATGGCGTTCCCGATGATCTGCTGGTTGTCGATCTGCGGGAAATTTATCCCGAGCTGAAGGATTACCGGCTGCGTGGCCGCTTGGAGGGGCGCAAGGTGATCCCTTACTGGACCCGTGGCGACATCGACGCCGGCCAGGGACGCCCGACCGCGAAGATTCTTTTCTATGTCGCCGACCCGGTGGAGCTCTTCTTTCTGCATATCCAGGGCTCGGGACGCATCCTGCTGGAGAATGGCGAGCGGGTGATGGTCAACTACGGCGACCAGAACGGCCACCCTTACCGCTCCATCGGCAAACTGCTCATCGAGCGCGGCGCCATGACCCGCGAGCAGATGTCCATGCAGAATATCAAGGCCTGGGCGCGGCAAAATCCCGAGCAGGTGAAGACCCTGCTGGCCGAGAACCCCAGCTACGTCTTTTTCGTCGAACGGCCCGGTCCGCTGGAAAGTCCCCCCGGAGCCCTCGGCGTACCGCTCACTCCGGGCCGCAGCCTGGCGGTTGATCCGAAAACGATTCCCCTGGGCGCGCCGGTCTTTCTTGACACGACCTGGCCGTCGAGCAGCGAGCCGTTGCAGCGGCTGATGCTTGCCCAGGACACCGGCGGGGCGATCAAGGGGAAAATCCGCGGCGATTTCTTCTGGGGGATGGGGGACGATGCGGGATCTCAGGCGGGCCGGATGAAGCAGAAGGGGCGCTTCTGGCTGCTCCTGCCTCAGGGGGTTACGCCGCCGCAACCCTGAGATGTTTTTTCACGTAAAGACACGAAAGGCGCGAAGGGAAGCCCTCTCTTTGCGTCTTTCGTGTTTGCCTTTGGCGGGTTGTCAAGAGATCAGGATGCGTTTCCGGCCCAGGGGAGTTGTTCAGCTCCTGATGGCAATTGGTCTTGGGCAAATCCCGCCAGGCGGAATCCTTTTTTCAATATTTTCAGGTTTTTACGTGGTTATGGCGAAATAGTGCGAGAGCTGAAGACAGTTTTCATGAAAGCACGCTGTGGTAAAAGCAACACAGGGGTGTTGCAAAAAAACTTGCCTTGTGTGGCTTTTGCGGTTAAAGTAGCCCTTATTTCCCGTTCGGCGCATTTAGCGCCGTTGAAACTGACAGGCCGCGATGCCGTGCCACCAGGCCGGCCAGCTTCCTTCCCGCCCGTGATTCGGGCCGCTTGGAAGTGCACCCGTAGGATTTCTGTAAAAATTTTTAGGATGACATGATGTCTCGATTCTTGCCGATCCTGCTCGTACTGCTCTTGTTGTGCCCGTCCCCGCTCCTTGCCGCTTCGAAAACCTCCGGAACCAAATCAGCTCAAGCGACCTATAAGGTGCGTCAGGGGGACACGCTCTCCGGGATCGCTCAGAAATCCCGACTGACGGTGGCGGAGCTGAAACGCCTCAACAACCTCTCCAGCAACAAGCTCAAGCTCGGGCAGGTGTTGAAAGTTGCCAAATCCTCCGGATCAACCAAAAACACCAAACATACGGCGTCCGCCGGCAAGACGCAGACGACCACGGCCTCCGCGACCCACAAGGTGAAACAGGGGGACACGCTCTCCGGAATCGCCCAAAAAGCCAAGATCTCCGTGGCTGAACTCAAGCGGCTGAATAATCTTTCCAGCAATAACCTCAAGTTGGGCCAGGTTCTGGTCGTCTCCAAATCTTCCGGGTCGACCAAAAACACGAAGAAGTCCGCGGGGACCGGCAAGGCTTCGGTGGCGAATTCCACCACCCACAAGGTGAAGCAAGGGGACACCCTCTCCGAAATCGCCCGAAAAGCCAAGATCTCCGTGGCTGAACTCAAGCGACTGAACAACCTTTCCGGTAGCAATCTCAAGTTGGGTCAGGTTCTGGTCGTCTCCAAAAAGGGGGCGACTGCGACGGAAAAGACCGCCGCGGTCAAGATGCAAACCCTGACCCACAAGGTGAAAAAAGGGGACACCCTCTTCGAAATCGCCCAAAAAACCAAAATCTCCGTGGCCGAACTTCGGCGCCTCAATAAACTTTCCGGCGATCGGCTCAAACTCGGCCAGGTTCTGGTGGTTGGTTCCAAACCGGTGCCCGTGGAAAAAACGGTTGTGGCTAAGACCCCTTCGATGGAGAAGGGCGCCATCGTTCGAGAATTGACCCGCGATATCCCTGTCGATGCCAATGCCTCCATCTTCGAGAAGACCGCCCTGAGCTTTCTCAATACCCCCTATCGCTTCGGCGGAAACGGCAAAAACGGCATCGACTGTTCCGCCTTTGTACAAAAGGTCTTTAGAGAGTTTGACCTGAAACTTCCCCGCACCGCCCGGGAGCAATACACCCTGGGAACCCGGGTGCCCAAAGGAGATCTGCAGTTGGGTGATCTCATTTTTTTTCAGACCTATGCCAAATATCCCTCCCACGTCGGCATCTATCTGGGCGATGACAAGATGATTCATGCTTCGAGTCGCAACCGGGGGGTGGTGGTTTCGAGTATCAACTCCAATTATTTCCGCAAACGTTTTATCGGCGCCAAACGCCTCGGATTGTCGTTGAGTCCGGAAGGAATCGATCTTGACGAATTCTCCGGCCGAATGCAGGCGACCGTCGCCGATGAGGTCGAGGATGGAACCGAGGAAGGGGCGCAGATCGGCGCCGGGAATGGTTAAACAGGATTCTTTCAAGGCCAGGCATTGCCTGGCCTTGGTTATTTCGGGGGAATAATGGAAATCGATCTCGATCTTCTCGACTATCTTTGCCACAAAGGCGTCCACCACATCGAGGCGGCGGTACGGGGGCATCAGCACCTGCCGCGCACCGTGGTCGGTGTCGGCACCTTTCTGCTTGATCAGGACGGCTATGTCGACTTGCTCACCGCCAAGCAACAGGCCACTTTTGATAAATTCCTCCAACCCCTCCTCTTTGACGTCCCCTGCCTCGGGCCGACCGGCACCGGCGATTGCCGGGGAGACGGTCGCATCGAACCCGAACTGCTACTGAAAGGCTACCGCGACGACGAACTGCTCTGCGGACGTTGTCGGCAAGAGCTGGACTGATTTCGCCTACCCCTTTCTTTCGCCCTCCCCCCCTTTTTTTCACGAAACGGCTTTCTGTCGGAAAAATTTACACGATGTCGGTTTTCCTTCCGGCGAAAATTTAATATCGAGCATGAGCCGTTTTTTTTGATTTTTGTGAATAAGTCATGTAATTCCGGACTATTGCCTTTCTTGCCTGGATCGGTGCAACGGCTTTTTACACGTTTCGCCGGCGAGCCGTCGGCCAGGTTTACACTCTAAAAGACAAAAAAATGAGCAGATATGTAAAATTCAATAAAATCAGCGTATTGCATCTGGCCTATTTTGTGCAATAAGGAATGAATAGAGACCAGATCCCCACAAATTGATAATGGAGGGTTCAATGAAAAATGTCAGTAAGTTCCTGTTGGTTTGCTTGTTGTCTGTCGCCGCGCTCGGTATTCGCGGGCAGGCTCAGGCCCTCGTTCTCCCCGACCCGTTCACCACGTCTTACCGCTACGGCGACTTCAACTCCTACTCCCTGCCGATTCTCGCGAACATTTACGACATCATGTATGGTGTCGGAACCACCAATGCTGCGAACCCCTTCTACATCCAGTCGGCTCCGGGGTTGATCAAGGATTCCATCGTCGTGGCAACCAAGACCGCGATGGATAACGGGTCGGCCGGCATCGACGATGCCTACCAAACCCCCAACTCCAATGGTATCACCACCTTCAGTACCGGCACTTCGCCCGATCCGTCCCCGACCTTTACAGGGGATCAGGACACGACCTGGGATGCGCAATTGTCCGAGCTGACGGCATTCCTGAATGGCGACGATCTGATTTTCCTCTTCAACAACAACGAAACCGGGACGGGTGACGAACAGAATGTGTATGTATGGGCTCAGGTGATTCTGCGGGATAGTGATAATGCCGCCCCCGCACTGTATTACGATTTCACGAATGATCCCGCCGGCGGCCAGCCGGGTGGCGATCCCGCCGATTACACCAACACACTCGGTGCATGGACTCCCGATGCCGATGACTATGTCCTCTCCGGTGGAGGGATCTGTGTGAATGCCCTGGGTGCCGTGGTGGACTGCGGTTCAGCCGATGCGGTTAAAACCATCAATCACAACCTGGGCGCCAACCAGGCCGCTTATGCCGTGACCTCTCTTGAAATCAATGACTTCCTTGCAGCTTGGACCTCGGACAGCCTTTATGACGTGATGTCCGTCGATTTTCGTCTTAACGGCATTAATAACGGCTACGAGCAGCTCTTCATCCAGGCCGGTACCATTGGCGGCGATACTCCTCCTCCCCCAATCCCCGAACCCAGCACCCTGCTGCTGCTGGGTAGTGGTCTGGTCGGCCTGGGCCTGCTCGGCTACCGGCGCAGAAAATAGTCTCTAAAGTTACTTAAGTAAAAAAGCCCCCCGCATTGATCGAGTGCGGGGGGCTTTTTGCGGTTGGGTCTTACCCGTTTGAAATCTTATCATCGTCCCGGCGGCGGTGATCCACAGATAATTCTCCCACCGCCTGGCGCAGGGTCACATAACCGATGCGCCGACCGTATCTCGCGGGCCAGCCGGCGCGTTCCGTCAGATCGCGCAGCGGACCTTTCATTTCGGCGAGGGCGAAGCTGAGACCCCGTTCCAGAAAGCCGTCGCAGAGTCCTTCCAGTTTAGCCAACGCCACGGCATCCATGTCGTTGACCCCGGAGAGATCGAAGATGACCGCCCGTATTTCGGGACGGCGAGCGAGGGCGGCGCGCAGCCAGTCCTCGATGAAGGCCATGTTGGCGAAGTAGAGAGAAGCGTCGATGCGCACGATCAGCAGTTCGGGATCGATCCGCGCCCGGGAATCGCGCTGAATGTTGCGGTAGATCCCTTCTTCCTCTAGCCAGCCAAGTTCGGCGATATGCGGATGGGCGCTGCGCCAGATGAAGACGAGCAGGGAAAAGATGACGCCGCAGATGATGCCGATTTCGACTCCGAAGGCCAAAGTGACCAGAAAGGTGAGCAGAAAAGTGTAGCCGTCGCTCTTCTTGACGCGGAAGAGAGAGCGGGCTTCGGCGAACTCCACCAGTCCAGCGACGGCGACCATAACGATGGCGGCGAGGATGGTTTTCGGCAAATCGTGAAACAGATGGGTGAACCGAAAGAGGATAATGCCGATGAGCAGCGCCGTGACTACCCCGGCCAGGGGGGTACGAGCGCCAGCCTGATGATTGACGGCGGTGCGGGAAAATCCGCCGGTGACGGGATAGCCGGAAAAACAGGCGGCAGCGAGGTTGGCGGCGCCGAGCCCGAGCAGTTCCCGGTTGGGGAGGATGTGGTATTTCTCCCGGTCGGCGATAAGTCCGGCGACGGCGTAGGATTCCAGGTAGCCGATGAAGGCGATGGTCAGCGCCGCCTGCAGCAGGGCCGTCAGCTGTTCAAGGTTGAACGGGGGGAGGGCGAAGGGGGGCAGGCCTTGGGGGAGATCCCCGACCGTGCGAACGCCATGCTGGTCGAGACCCAGCCCGCTGGTGAGCAGGATGGCGAGGACAACGACCAGAAGCGGCGCGGGCAGGCGCGGGACAAACCGGCGCAGCAGCAACAACACGGCGATGGCGGCCACTCCCAGTAGGGCGGTCGGCGGATGGATTTGACCCAGGTTGCGCAGCAGAGTCAGTCCCTGTTCCAGCGCCGATTCGCCGCCGCCGGTAATGCCGAGCAGACTGCCGGCCTGGCTGAGGCCGATGAGCAGGGCGGCTGCCGAGGTGAAGCCGCCGATTGCCGCCCGGGACAGAAAATTGACCAGAAAACCGGCCCTCAGCAGTCCGAGAGCCAGTTGCAGAAGCCCGGTTAAGAGCGCCAGTTGCAGGGCCGCCCCGAGATATTCTGGACTGCCTGGCGTCGCCAGCTTGCCGCAGGCAACATAAACCAGCAGCGAAACGATCGCCACCGGCCCCACCGCCAGATGCCGGGAAGAGCCGATTAGGGCATAGGCCAAAAGCGGGACGGTGGCGGCGTAGAGGCCGACGATGGGGGGAAGGCCGGCGAGCAGGGCATAGGCCATCGCCTGGGGCGCCAGGACCACTGCCACCACCGCACCCGCCGCCAGGTCGCGGGAAAGATCGACCGGGCGGTAGGCGCGCAGCCATTCAGGCCGATAGGAGGTGGTAGAAAAACGCATGAAGTTCGTGCCGGATCATCAGAGTCCGGCCCATTCCAGCACGGCGAGCAGCAGGATGAGGACGACGGCCAGAGGAAGGATGACCCGCCAGTGATTCACCTTGAATAATTCGGGGAAGGTCAGCGGGCCGAAATCACCCTTGGGCAGCATCACCCGGGAAACCCAGGGGAAGGCGTGGGCATAGAGGCCGGCACCGATGAGAATCCCTGCCAGCCCGCCGATGAGGGCGTCGAGCTTGCCCTGGGCAACGGCGGCGGCGATGGTGCCGGGACAGTAGCCGAGCACGGCAAAGCCGACGCCGAAGATCAGCCCGCCGACCAGGGTCATCCCCAGGGAACCGGGTTTGGGGTGAAGCTGGGCCAGACCGAGATCCCGCAGCAGATGAACGCCGATCATGCCGGTGATCATGGCGGTGACCATGATCTTGATGACGGTGAAGTCCTGAAAGAGCAGTTGGCCGACGATCACGTCGTATTCGGTGACATTGCCTTTCTGCAGCAGAAAGCCGAAGAGAAAGCCGATGCCCAGACCGGCGGCCAGTTGCAGGGGCTTGTTGCCGTGGATGGTTGTCAGCATCGCTTATCCCCCGTAGAGCAGAAAGGCGACGGCGGCGCCGCCGGCGAAGAAGGCGCAGACCGCCAGCCAGCCGCTCACCGCCAGTTGCAGGGTGCCGCTGATGCCGTGGCCGCTGGTGCAGCCTCCGGCCCAGCGGGCGCCGAAGCCAAGAAAGATGCCGCCGATCAGGGCGGTGAACAGGCGGATTACGGGATTCCCACCGAACTCGGCGGCCCAGCGGGAAGGCACCCACTCCAGGTGCAATTCTCCGGAAAGGGCGGCCGAGGTGAAAGAGCCGAGGACGATGCCCAAAACCAGCATCCATTCCCAGTCGATTTCCGGAACGAACTGACGATAGTACGGCATCTCCCGCACCTCGCGGCCCCGGTACATCTCTTCAAGCATGCCGCTGGTGCGGGCGAAGGCGGTGGAGCAGCCGATCGGCTTGTCGGAGAGGATGAAGGCCGCGCAGGAAACGAGGCCGATGCCGAGGCCGACCACATAGGGGGACCATTCCGTCATGGATAAAAGTTCGAGCATGGCATCCCCCTATTTGCCGAGAAAGCGCGGCCCATGCGGGACGACGCAGAGCGGACATTCCGGAGCGAAACCGGCGGCGTTGAAACCGGTCATGCCCCCCGCCACGTTCCAGACCCGGTTGAACCCCTGGCGTTTGAGCAGGCTGGCGGCGAGGCTGGAGCGGTGGCCGGTGCTGCACACCACGGCAATGTCACGGTTCGGGTCGAGCTCCTGGTGCCGGGTACGCAACTCCGGCGCCGGGATGTGCAGCGCTCCCTCGACGTGGACCGCGCCGAATTCCCCCGCCGAACGGACATCCACCAGAATCAGTCCGTCGCCGGAAGTGATGCGCTGGTTCAGTTCCGGCGCCGAAAGCAGGGGCACATGGTCTGAGGCGAAGCCGGCCTTGGCCCATTCGAACATGCCGCCTTCGAGATAGCCGACGACCTGGTCGACACCGACCCGGCGCAGCAACACCGCCGCCTCGGCGGCTTCGGCTCCGTCGTTCGTAATCAGCAGAATCTTTCTGTCGGGGGGGAGCACCCAACCGGCGAAGGTCGAGAAGTTTCCGCCCATGTCGATGTGGTAGGCGCCTGGCACATGCTGGCCACTGAAGGCGGTATAGCCACGGATATCGAGCGCCAGCATATTCGCCTCATCCATCTTCTCGCGGAAGCGTTTGGGGGGGAGCGGCTCGGGGGTGGGCAGGGTGCGGACCAGGGCCGGGCCCTGACGGTTGATGTCGCTGCAGCGGGAAAAATGGTCGGGCGCTTCGGGCATGTCGGTGGTCAGTGAAGCGATAAATTTCTCGCGGTCGGCGATTGTCAGAGCGTTGTTGTAGAGCTTTTCGTAGCCGACGGTGCTGGTGCGTTTGGCGCCCATCGCCCGGCCGCAGAGAGAACCGGCGCCGTGGGCGGGATAGACCTCACAGAAGGGGGGCAGGGCCAGCAGCTTCTCGTGCAGGGAGCCGTAGAGTTTTCCCGCCAGCTCCAGGGCGATGCCGGGGAAGAGGTCGGGGCGGCCGACGTCGCCGACGAAGAGGGTGTCGCCGCAGAAGATCGAGACGGCTTCCGCTCCCCGGGCGCGGTCGCGCACCACGTAGGTGATGTGTTCGGGTGTGTGCCCTGGGGTTTCCAGCACGCTGATTTCCAGATCCTCGATGCGGAAGCTGTCCCCTTCGGCCACCGCCTGGTGGGGGAAGGCGCAGTTGGCCGATTTGGGCATGACGATCACGGCGCCCGTCGCCTCGGCCAGATCGAGATGCCCCGAGACGAAGTCGGCGTGCAGGTGGGTTTGCAGGATGTGGGTGATTTTCATGCCCATGGAAGCGGCCGCCTCCAGGTAGATGCCGACGTCGCGGCGGGGATCGATGATGGCGCAGGTCGCGGCACCGCCGAGCAGATAGGAACTGTGGGCCAGTCCGGGAACGAAGAATTGCTGGACGAACACGATGAATCCTCCTTGTTCAGTTAGGGATGAAAATTCTCGAGGCGCCTGTAAGTATGCCATTAAATGCCCTTTTGGCAACGTCGTGGGGGAAAGGGCGGAGCCGGTTGGCGGATAAATCCTTGTCGGGCCAGACGATCCGGGGCAGGATGGGCACAATACCCGCAACTCGTCCGTGGGAACGGATGAAGTCGGGGACGGAATCAGACAAAACGAGGTGATTGTATGTCAGGGGAAGGGCCGGATGAAGGGCAGGAGGCGGGGATCGAGATTCCCTTTGCGCGGATCGATCCCGAGACACTGCAGAGGATGATCGAGGAGTTCGTCACCCGCGACGGTGCGGATTGGGCCGAATCGGGCTGCGCCCTGGAGGACAAGGTGCGGCAGGTGCTGCGGCAGGTGCTGCGGCAGCTGCGCGACGGGCAGGTGAGGGTCGTGTATGACCAGAAGACCCAGACGGCGAACCTTGTCCCCTGTCGTTGAATGGCGAGGAAGTGATGAACGAAAAAACCTATTGGTTCGATGCGCAGGTCGCCCGCCGGGCGCTCGACGCCCTGGCGCGGGGCGCGGCCTCCGTCGATATTTCGGTCGATCTGAACCGCAGCAGCGCGACCTTCGCCCTGGCCGGCGATGCCTTGCTGTTGGATGCGGACCAGCGATTGACCGACGATGAGTTGCGCTTGATCGCGCGCAAGGAAAAGCGGATTTTCGTTCTGGAAGCGGGAGAATTGGAGGTTCTCGAAGTGCGGGATGGGGGCTATTACAAGCTCGTTCCGACGGAGCAGGCGCCGCTGCTCGAAATCAGCGGCGTGAAGATGCACATCGCCAAGGGGACCAGCCCCTTCGAAAGCGCCGGGAAGATGGCGGCGCAGGTGGTCAAGCCCGGCGATCGGGTGCTGGATACCTGCTCCGGGCTCGGGTACGCGGCCTCGGCGGCCCTGCGGCTCGGAGCGCGGGAGGTCGTTTCAGTCGAACTGAGCGCCACGGTCATCGAACTGCGCCGGAGAAATCCCTGGTCCCAGGGGATTTACCATCCTTCCGTCACCTTGGTTCAGGCCGACATCGGCGACTACATCGGCGGGCTCGAGGCGGAATCCTTCGACGCGATCATCCACGACCCGCCCCGCTTTTCCCTCGCCGGCGAGCTCTACGGCGAGCGTTTTTACCGGGAGCTTTACCGGGTGTTGAAGCGGCGCGGCGCCCTCTTTCACTACACCGGCAATCCCTACAAGGTCAAACGCGGCGACGGTTTCATGGAGCAGGCCGGAAAACGGCTCGGCGCGGTCGGCTTCGGCAAGGTGGTGAAGGTCGCCGAACTCATGGGTCTGCGGGCCGTTAAATAACTAAAGAGCGAAAGGCCGACCGCCAACGGCGTCATCGCTCGTTTTGGTTATCCTTGAGTCCCGGCGGAACGAAGGGGCCGACCAGTTGGCTGAAGCGCTGGGGAATCGAGGTCTCGAAATGCAGGCGGGCGTGGTTCACCGGGTGGGTGAAGGATAACGACCAGGCGTGCAGCGCCAGATGGGCATGGGCCGGGCGGTCTTGCGCGTACTTTCTGTCGCCGACCAGGGGGTGCCCCTGTTCCGCGAAGTGGACGCGAATCTGATGTTTGCGGCCGGTGAGCAGGTGGACTTGCAGCAGGCTGAGACCGTTGCGCTCTTTCACCAGGGTGTAGGCCGTGTGCGACAGCTTGCCCTGGCTCGGGTCGGAGGTGGAATAGACCGAGAAGGCGGCGTTTTCGGCGAGATAGCTGCTGATGGTCCCCCGCGGCGGGCTGACGTGGCCAAAGACCACGGCCAGATAGAGCTTGCTGGTGTCGTCCCAGTTTTCTTGCAGGGCCAGTTTGGCCGGCTCGCTCTTGGCGAAAAGCAGGATGCCGGAGGTGTCGCGGTCGAGGCGATGGACGATATAGACCCGGTTGCGGGACTTCGGGTTGCCCTTGCGCACGTAGTCGTTGAGGATCGAATGCGCGGTGCGGGATTTGTCCCGCTCGGTCCCCATGGTCAAAAGGCCGCAGGGTTTGTCCACCACGAGAATGTCTCCATCCTCGTAGAGCAGCGTCACCCCTTTGGGCCGATGTTTCGGGGCCGGAAGCCCCGAACCGGTTGGTTTCCGCCCGCTCACGACATCAGCCCCTGGGCCAGGCACCATTGCTTGAGTAGCACCTCCATTTGCTGCATTTCGAAGATCTGCCAGTTGTCCAGCAAATGCCGGCGGCGCAGCAGATCCTTGACATTGCGGAAGGCGCCGGGGCGATTGAAAAACCCCTCGACCCGCGCCAGTTCCGCCGGGCAGTTGTCGCGGATGAACTCCAGCACCAGCGGCTTGCCCGGATCGAGTTCCTGCCGGTGCGGGATGGGCAGGTAGTCGGGGTCGGTGTCCGCCCCGGCCGGACATTCGTCGAATCCCGCCTTGAGCGAAGCGAGAAAGACCTTGCCGCTGGGTCGGTGCACCAGGGCCCGCCGTTCGCCGAGCGGGGCGTCGCTGATAAAGTGAAAGGCATCGTCGATGGCATCGTAAGACATGGGGGCTCCGTGAACGGCTCTCTGCTCTGCCGTGATTATTCCTGGCGGACCTTGCCCACCGGCGCCAGGTAGATGGTAAACTCGTCGTCGCCGTCGAGTCCGAGCAGGTCGTCGGCCAGCTGTTGATCGTAGGCGGCGATGGCGCAGGTGCCGGCGCCGACGGCCTCGCAGGCGAGATAAAGATTTTGGCAGAGGTGACCGGCGTCGAGGGCGATGACTTTGTAGGAGGCTTCGCCGTAGCGCCATTCGGTGCGCTCGGGCAGGGCGGTCCAGAAAAAGGTCACCGCCGCCTCCCCGGCAAAGCCCTGCCCCCGAGCGGCGGCGACGACCCGGGCCGAAAGCTGGTCGGGTGTCTGCTCCAGCAACAGGGCGTGGTCAAGGGGGAGGTAACGGTAAAGACCGGGCGCCAGTCCCTCGACCCG